>JBJTMR010000047.1:0-4318 GCA_046070625.1 Bdellovibrio sp.
GGTGAAGACTCAGTAACTTTGGCAAGAGTTGGAACTGATGAACATGGCTATTCCAAATGTCGCCTTATCTCTTATAGATATGGAAATGCCGTACCGAATGGGGTTATTCCTGCGGGAACTGTTTTTCCAATTAGAAGCGCAGAAAGCCGTAAAGTGTTTCCAGATATCGATGGCGTAGGAGCTATGTGGCAGATTCGCACATCAGTGTACGCACCCCTAGGTGAACAGGGAAATAGTTTTGATGTTCGTGTTTCCTGTCAGGACGCGTATCACTTATTTATGTCATTTCCGAATGCAAAAGAAGCGGTTCAAATGTTCTCTGAATATATTGAAACAGTGAATTTGAACTAGATTCTCGCGGGTTCTCTATAAATGTGTTTTTATAGGCCTTAGATTTTTGGTCGATCAGATTCGACAGAATAGTGGCTTATCTGTCAACGCGACTGGTTGTTTTCGGAACTTCAAGGTTGTTACCGTAAGTATAACAACTTTGAAGGGGAACACCATGAAGCTTTTTTTTAGTGCTATTGTAAGTGCGATTATGTTTGGATCTGTGCCGGTTTTTGCAGGGCCAGGACTTTATCTAAAGAAACCAATTACATTTCCTCAAGGTGAAGATTCAGTCACAGTCGCAAGGCACGGAGTTTCTGAGGAAGGTAGCAGTCGATGTTGGATTGTTGGATATAGGGATGCTGATGGGTTGCCCGGTCGAACTCTTCCTGCTGGGACTGTGGTTCCAGTTCACAAAAAAGAAAGTCGTCGGCTGTCTTCGGATGGTGGTGGCGGGTGGTATAGAACATCGGGTGTTTATGCGTGGAATGATGATTCATCGGATACTTATAGAATCTATGTTCAGTGCACGGACCTTTATCACGTTATACAGTCATTCCCAACCGCTGCGGAAGCTGTTCGATTATTTCCGGAATACATTCAGGAAGTGAAATTAGACTAGATTTGTTCGGTTCTTAAAAAGACAAACCCGATCGAGGTGATCGGGTTTGTCTTCTACAGATTCAACAGAATTACTTCGCTTTTTTCTCAGCGTGCTTTTCTTTGCAAGCGGCGATAACTTCGCTACCAACATTTACGCCGGCAACAGACTTACCTTCCATGATTGGATCGATGCAGTCTTTCCAAAGACCTTTTTTCTCTTTGTGGTCACCTTTTTTAAAACCAGCCGCTTCGCAAGCTGACTTCACTTCTTTGCAAGGATGGTCTTTGCCTTCATTTGCAAAAGCACTCACAGAACCAAGAACAACCAGAGCGATAACTAGATTTTTCATAACAACTCCTCCTGCGGAAATCTTTATTAAATATAAGCCTAACTCATAGGTATTAAACCGAAATGAGTATGGAATTAAAAAATGTTAATTGTGTATTATAGTGATACGGCGAACATAAAAAAAGGCTCCGTTAGGAGCCTTGATAAGTTTAATTAAATCGTTGCGTGAACGCGGTGAGTATCGTCCATGTCGTCAAGGTAGTTCAAGAACTCTTCGACGTCTTTTCTTTGGGCGTCGCTAAGCTCAGTGATGTTTTTTGCCTTGTAAGACAATTCGGATTTTGTGATTTTCCAACCACGTTTTACCAAAGCATCGCGAACAGCATCTAGATCAGTTGAGCCCGTATAGAACTCGTAAGAGCCTTCGTCTTCACCAGGGCCGACTTCGTTAGCGCCAGCTTCAATCGCTTCTTCGTCGGGATCAAAAGTTCCAGCTTTAGTGCCTTCTAGAAGACCCACGTGCTCAAACATCCAAGCAACAGAACCAGTTTCACCCATATTTCCGTCGTGTGATTTGAAAGCGTGGCGCATGTCTGGAGCTGTTCTGTGTTTGTTGTCCGTTTGGCATTCAACGATAACGCCAACACCATGAGGGCCGTAGCCTTCATACATCAACTCTTCGATGATTTTGCCGTCATCAAGAAGACCCGCACCTTTTTTGATAGCGCGATCAATCGTATCGTTCGGGCATGATTCCTTTTTAGCAGCATCAATTGCCAAACGAAGGCGCGCATTGGCTGCGGGGTCAGGGCCTCCTACTTTTGCGGAGACCTGAATCTCACGCGCGAGCTTTGTGAATATTTGACCCTTTTGTTGGGCTTTCTCTACTTTACCTGCGGTTTTCCATGATTTTCCCATTTGTGAATTTGAACAAATCACGAAGTATTTGGCAAGTGAGGGAGCTGCATGTAAAAGCTAGATCATGTTGAGTTATGAAATTCCCGATGTCTGGGCGAAAATTGACCTCATTGAAAAGTCCTGTGAGGAAGCTTTTAACCTCAAAGAGCGAAAAATCGCCCCCGGGGAGCCTGCACGCGATATTGACTTGCTGCATCCAAAATTTCATCCACCCAAGAAAGGGTTTTCGACGATCGAAGGTCAAGCGCGAATGCTGCATGATTTAGCAAGCATTGAACTGCAGGCCATGGAGCTTGGGGTGAGAACATTGGCGGAGTTTCCGGAAGCTCCGCAAGGGTTTAAAGAAGAATTGGTCGCCGTGACTGTTTCCGAAGCTCAACATTTACGTATGTGCTTAGAGGGAATCGAAGCTCTGGGGCACAAGTGGGGAGACTGGCCTGTTCATTCCGCATTGTGGTTGGCGGTGGCTCCAGAAGACACATTGTTGGATCGTATCTTGATCGTACATCGCTATCTTGAGGGAAGTGGTTTGGATGCTGGGGATACGTTGATCCGTCGTCTTGAAGGGACTTCCGGCAAAGACACTATTCAAAAAATTGTGAAGCAAATCAACTTTGAAGAAATCGGTCACGTGGACTTTGGATCACGTTGGTATCGTGAGATTTGTCGCCAAAGTAAAATTGATTCCAACGAGGACTTCGGAAAACGCATGGACGACTTGCGTGTGCGTTTGCCAAAGCGAATTGAGCCCATCAATCGCATTTTGAGAACGAAGGCTGGTTTTACCGAGGAAGAAATTATCTATTACGAAAAATTGCGTTTAGATTTTCTAACGCCTCGTTAATCCAGGGACTCATCTTCTTCTAGAAAGCGCCACTTTCCTTCTGGTAGTTTTCCAAGTTTCACGTTTCCGATGCGCACACGTTTCAGGCCAGTGACTCTGAGGCCCACGGCTTCACACATGCGCCGGATCTGACGTTTTTTGCCTTCTTTTAAAACGAAGCGAAGTTGGTCTTCGTTAATCCACTCGACCAGAGCTGGCTTTAAGGGTTTTCCATCCAAAGTTAAACCATAACAAAGAAGTTCTAGTTTTTCTGGAGGAAGTTTACCTTCCACGCGCACTATGTATTCTTTTTCAACTTTGGATTCTTCGTTGATGACCTTCTTAGCGATACGACCATCTTGAGTAAAAAGTAACAATCCCTGTGAATCAATGTCCAGGCGTCCTGCTACGGCCAGGCCCTTCATGTGTTCTGGCGACAGACGTTGTTTGGAGTCACCAAATTGATTCTGTGGCGTGATCAAGCGAATTGCGGGAGTGTACTGCGGTTCTGGTTGTGCGGAAACATAACCAATCGGCTTGTTAAGTAAAATCGTCGCCAGCTTTTTTTGTTGTTTCAGAGCTTGCGCTTCCAAAGTGATTTTAACATTGCGGTCCACTTTGGTGCCCAGCTGATCCACGATGATCCCGTTCACCATGACGAGGCCTCGAGAGATATAGTCATCAGCCTCGCGGCGGGAGCAAATGCCTTTTTCAGCCATCAATTTAGAAAGGCGGACTTTTTCGTTTTCTTCACTCATAGCTGGATCTCCGTCCAAAGGTCATTCATTTCGTAAAGTCTAATGTGAGCGATCTCTTTTTCGGAAAGAGACCCTTTCAGTTTCCCCAGAAAATACAATGCGATATTTTCCGTTGTAGGAATTGTCGTTTGAAATTCGGGGATAACAAAGTTTAAATGTTCGTGGTCTAGGGTAGACGTCAGGCGTTTTAAAAGAGCATTGTGCGCTTCAAGCTTTTCTTTAACTTGGTCGGGTTCAATGTGAAATCCAACTTCAAGTGTATAGTTATGTCCGTGCCCATGCTCCGTAAAACATCTGCCAAAGTTCTTGAGGTTTTCCTCTGAACTCCAGTGAGGCTGATGATAAAGATGTGCGGAGCTGAAACCGCTCTTCAAGGTTAAGATCATTTCAAATTGATCCCGCCATCCACGGCCAAAACAGCGCCAGTCGTCCAGCTGGAGGTTTCGTTGTTGCCGAGGAAGTAAATCGCCTGAGCAATTTCTGGAGCGGTCCCGATGCGTCCCAACGGTTGGAGGTGTTTCATGTTAGCAACAGCTTCAGATTTTTTTTCTGCATCTAAAGAATGAAAACTATGAATAGGGGTGTCGACAATACCAG
>JBJTMR010000048.1:0-55532 GCA_046070625.1 Bdellovibrio sp.
ACAACGTGCGAGTCAAATCGTCATAGACTGTGATGATCTCAGTCCCCACATCCAAAACCCAAGGCTGCACGTTATGCACACTGGGCGCACGGAAAGCCAATTCAGAAATTTTATTTTTTAGCGCTGCCTTAATCATGCAAGTTCCTTTTTAAACAAATGGAGCTTATGCAATGGTTTCGCCCCAAGGCGTTCCATTTGACGAATGCTCCCAATGTTTTCATCAGCAATCCAAGTGATTCCGAGTTTTTCATACCCCCCGGCTTTAAGAGCTTGGATAGTCTTATAGAGCATTAAACCAGCTGTGCCCTTACCGTGATTTTCTGGATTGACCGAATAGAAAATAATCACCGCGCGTTTGCGATTTGCGCGAAATTTAAAATAATGCAGCAGCGTATCCCAACGAAGACGGGCTTTAGTGGCCTTCAACAAAGGATTCAAGTCAGGAATGCAAATAACGACGCCCACGGGCTTTCCGTTTTCATACGCAAACGTGGTGATACGTGGATCAATTACCCACATCATATCCTTCGCTTGGAAATGAAATTCTTCCTCTGTCACTGGGACAAAAAATGGGTTCTTATCAAATCCCGCATTCAAAACTGCACGAGCTTCTTCAAGATGTTTCGCTAACTTCCAACGATTTGGATTGCGAATTTCGACAGTGTTGGATTCTTTAAGAGCCGCAACACGACCACTCAATAAAGTCTCTGGATCAATTGAAGTCAAATCAGCTTCAAAAGTCGTGGACGGAAAAAATTTGGCATAACCTAAATTTTCTAAATGCTGTGCAATATGCGGTGGAGAAAACACCTGATCAGAATAAGGATGATTTTCAAACAGATCAGTCATCACGCCGATCTGTTGCATCGCTGTCAAATTCATATTACCTACGATTTGTTGAGCGCCTTGTTTACGTCCCCAACCTTCAGCAGCTTCCATTAGAATTTGTGCGACTTTAGGATCTTTGTCACAATCGAAAAATCCAAAGTAAGACCACTTCAAACCATGACGAGTATTTGAGGCATGATGAATATGAGCGACGATACGTCCCACGGGCTTTTGATCGCGATAGACTACGAAATAAGTGAAATCTCCATATTTTGAAAAAAGTGGGTTTTCCTTATTCAGAAATCTTTCCAAGTCAGGCTTAAAAAGCGACACATAAGGACTGTCACCATAAACTTCAAAAGGAACCTGAAAGAATCCTTCGAAATCCTTTTCACGCAGTTCATAGTTACTCATGTGGACTTCCTTTGAATAAGAGCCAAGAAGGATTTCAGGATCTGCATTTCGTTGTGATAGTCGTCGGATTTTCCGATAGCTGGGGCATTCACCAAAATCAAATATAATGGTTCACTCCCAATGACATGGGCCTGATTCATCTGATGGCTTTCAAGCAAATATGCCAACTGTTGAGCAGCAGAAGATTGATCTCCGGATCTTTTTAACAGAGACAAATCCAAAACATCTTGCTTTGCAAAAAGCGTTTTTAAAGCTGGGATATCGAAGCCGCTCAGCTCTTCTTCCGTCACTGGCAAGATGCTTTGCGAGCCAATACGTTCTGAAAGCAATCTGTGAAAGTCTGCAATTTCTTCGATTTTTCGCGTCTGAATAGATTCAACCAGACTAAATACCCATCCTTGAATCTGACTTCTTTCACGCAAAAGAACTTGCTTAATCAATAAGATAAAAAAATGAAGTGTCAAAATTAACGAGTAAGCAATACCGAAGGATGAAAAGTCCTGCCAAATCAGGCAGAAGATCAAAGCACCGCCAAGATCTGCACCGAAAATATATAAAAGCTCTTTACTGATCTCAAGCTTGCGGCCTTTTTCTGAAAGCTTCAAGAGGGCGTAAACAAAAACCAATCCCCCTAAAGCCCCCATACGAGGTACATTCCACGCAAAGACAAAGCGGAAATCAGAAACCAACAGCGGTACAGCAATAATGGCAGCGATTCCGACACCGTTAATATAGCGATTTTCTGATTCGGACAACGTCGACTGATCGCGAGTTAAAGAGACATAGACCACGATAGCAACAACAATAACTTGGAAACTCGCAAGAGATGCAAAATACAAAGGCCCGGCCTGATATAAGATGGCCCATGCACCCAACGCCACGGAACCAAACAAACTAAAAAGCTTTACGGCAATATGAAAGTGACGTCGCAAAAGTCCTTCGATAAAAAGTACTAAGGCAAATGGCAACATTGCAGAGGAAAAAAGGACGAAGCTTTTCAAAAGAGGCCCTGCCCCCATCGAATAGTGAAAACCACGCAAAACATAAATAAGCGCCAAAGAGGACAGCAATATGCTCAAACGACTTTCAAGCAAACTGCGCGTGCGATTACGGCAGATTTGCACTAAATAAACGCCAAGCCCCGCTGCCGCGATAAAATTATTAATGCCTTCAGATAGCAATAAACGATCGAAAGTCATGCCAGCACCTTCAGCAAATAACGACGGACGACGAACTCCTTAATTTTACGCAAAATGAAGAAGCTGGGACGCTCGACACGGCCTTTGAGTGGGTTCAAGAAGTAACCTTCTGGATCTGTTTTCTTAGTTCGTGATAAAACCAAGTAGATTACTTGATAGGCCATTAAGTTCCCCGTGGTAATCACCATGGGAGCTAAAGACATACGTGGGCGCTTCCCCGAGACCATCTCAACTGCCAAGTCGAAATCAATGTGGTTGATCGAGGTGGAATGTGCCATCACATGAACAACTTCAGCAAACTTGCACTTATCCAAGTCCTGAGTAGTCAATGAACTGATCTCGCGACCTACCGTTGGAAACTTTAGGCGCTCTTCAGGACGTGGATCTTGAGGACCCGTGACATAGACCGAAGGCAATGGCGAGGTGTAAGCGTCTATCACGATGCAGCCGTACTCTTTGGCCTTGCGATATAGCTGCAAAGTTGCACGAACATCATCTGTCCCATTCACCACAATTTTATAGATTTTTAAGATCTCATCGAGCTTAGAAAGCCATTCATGGCCCCAATTGATGACTTGTGCTGAGGGGTTCAAATTTTTAATCTGTTCAATAGTTGCCACGGCTTTATCTTGTTTAACCGTTGAAAGATTTGAAAAAACCTGACGGTTGATATTGGAAACATCAAAAGTATCGATATCGGCAATACCCAAGCTTTCAAAACCTGAACGAACCAAGGACATCAAACAGGCCCCACCCATGCCACCAACTCCAGCAACAAATACCGGTGTTTTTTGCAATGTCGTCTGCTCGGTTTCACTGACGAAACCGATATTGCGATTAAACATTTCTTTATACTGAAGACTTAGTTCCATGGGCGGATCTCCCCTTGATGTCTGCGATAATCAAACCAACCGACCAAAGGCAACAAAAGACCTTGAATGCCCACCACCACTAAACTCAGGCAAACCGCCATAAGTGATTTTGCTGGCACACTGCGGGTCAGATATTTCTGTGTGGCTGCCACGTCCATTTTTCCCAATTGCAAAAAGTCATCGCCGCGATCGTAGTTCAGATTGTTGCGACAGAATTCGTTATAGAGAGAATTACGGTGAGCTTGTGCTTGTTCAAATTTTTTCTTCAAATGATCTGATCCGCCTGTATAGGCGTTCGTAATCACAAAGCGATTTTCATCAAAATCGGCATCTTCACCAACACCAAAAACCGCGCGGTGCTGACTCATAATCTGGCGAGCCAACATGATGTGATCAAAGCTTGCACGTTGTTGGGGATCTGGAGTTGGAAAAACTTCATTGAAGGACTCTGTCACTTTACCAATAACTGCCGGAACCTGGGTCACATTACTGACCCACAAAGGACGAAGACGAGAACGCAACGACAGCAGCATGGACGTCAGTCCATAAAGAATCCAAGAGAAGCCACCTTCGCGGCGTTTTGGAGAAACCACAACCAGACCCAAATGCAAGACATCGACGGGCTGACCACGCAACACACAAGGCATATAAGCCAAGGCATTAAAGGCCAAGGGCTCATCAGTTTTGCTATCTTTAATCAGTGTAATCACTGCGCGCGAAAGAGCTTCGCGAGTTCCCGTTAGAACTCCGTAGTCCAAGCTTTCGTTGGGAATAGAGACCTTCACGATCGTACGCAAATCCTCAACGAGCTTTGTTAACTCAGATTCGCTCAGCCACAATCCCGGACGCTCCATCACACGAACAGATACATTCTGTGCGCGATCACAAAAAGCGTAATTTAGATACTTACCGAACACACTGCGAATCACGGATTTCTCCTCTGAAAAAACATATGGAAAGGACATATTTTTAAGCGAATTCCGGATGAATTCATAGAGAGGAACAAATAGTTCACTCCGAGGAAGAAAATATTCTATTACCTGACAAAAATTTAGTCAGAAATTAGACAGAAATGAGCGAAAACTGACAGTTCTTAAGAGTAAATATCTTCCAAACGCCAAAGCGCAACCACGTCTTTAAGTTCGGCATTAACTCGGTTGCGAATATCCAAGGCCGTTTCTGATTCTGAAGGGTAAGTCGTATGGGCATCCTGCACGAGGGTCACCTTGAATCCAAGCTCGTGGGCCCCTAGGCAAGTGCGGTGAATACAAAGCTCGGAATACATACCCGCCACAATCAGCTTGTTGATACCCCGGGCTTTCAGGCGAGCACCCAGTTCGGTTTCCGCAAAAGCATTGAAGTCGCTCTTTTGCACAACCAGATCCCCGTTTTCAATTCCAAGTTCCGGATGAAGCAACCAACCCTCAGAACCCTGTTCGTCGACAGCCCCTTGGGGGCCATTGTGCTGAATGAACACCACTTGAGTTCCAGACCCCCGGGCCAGGGCAATCAAAGTCTGCAGCTTCTCCAATATTTCATCAGCCTGATCTACAGCAAAAGCCGGATCAAACATGTTTACTTGGGCATCAACTATTAAAAGTGCGGTGTAATTGGAGCTCATAGAGGGATGATAGCAGGGAAAAAAAGAAAAGGGAATGCGGCTTCGCCCCTCAGCTTCACCCACATTCCCTTAGAATCCCCTCGAGAATAAAACAACCTCAGTAAAACCGAAGTTGCCTTGAATAATTCGAATTTCGATTCGCTCTTAGCCTCGAGCGTAGCGCTTATTCACAGACTCACGAATCTCAGCACCTTCGATGCTTAGACGAGTCCAAGGAAGTGCGCGCAATCTTTCCGGCTCGATTGCCTCTTCGGTTTCTTCACAGTAACCGAAAGAACCATTTTCAATACGTGCCAGAGCGCTTTCGATTTCCATAAGTTGCGAGCGAAGTCTTTCGTGCATACTTAGGAATTCTTGTTCGGCAAGTACGCGAACCGTTTGGTCGCCTTCATCGCCGCCCTTTTCTTCGTTCTGGTCCAAATTCAAACGAGCTTCCTTCACTCTATTGAGGATATCTTGCTTCGTTTGCAAAAGTCTTTGTCTGCATTCGCCGACCAGCTTTTCAGAGATAGCCATACTGTCCCCTCGTTCCTTCGAGCATGAGTGCCAATTTGGAACTGACCTATTAAGTTCCAGGCATGTAAATATTGCAAGCAAAAAATCTTACAGCAACTTACAATTAAATAAGATCATGACATTACTGACATTTTCATTATCGCGGACAATGATGCGCTATCGCCAAATGCTGCACCGTCTGCTTATTATGTCATCATCTTTCATAGAATCTGCCCACGAATGCCCATGAATCCACATATTAATCCAGCGCGTTAATATACTAGACCTTGGCACTGAAAAAGGAAACTGATACCCCCACCCGATGCTTCTTATTCTCATTTTGAATCACTTCCTTTGGGCGAAAACATCTGCATTAGAAGGCCGCTGGCTGCAAGCCTGCCAGAATCAAACGGCGCGCATTGAGCATTTCCACAATAAGACTGTGACTCTGACAGAAGCTTTCTATTATGACGGCAACTGCCTGAACACTATGATGACGATTAAGAACGAAGGCGAGTTCTTGCTGGGAGATGGAACGATTGATTTCAAGTTCCAACAGATCACCCTGACCGCAAATAATGCCATGATCGTTGACGATTTTAACTCTCGAGCTGTGTGTGGATTTTCAGACTGGCAGATTGATCAGGGAAAAGTGATCACCGGTCTACAATGTGCTTTGGTGGCAGGTACTAAGCCGATTCAGGTCTCTGATGCTGGCTCTCAAAGATTTGGGATTTTTAAAATCGAAGGCGACCTACTTTATTTCGGCCGCCTCGAAAAAGATCACGATGCGCTCTCCCCTGAGACACGCCCGATTACGCTGGACCCCCGCTTTTACAAGAAAATGCCTTAATTACTTAAGACAAGCAGACACGCGTTCTAACAAATCACCTGTGGCCTGGTGAAGCTTGATGGCGGTGCGCTTCCCCTGCAACCCACGTGCGCGAAATGCCTTTGCGGAGGCGTTCATATCATTTGAAATCGAACGGGATTGATCACTCCCCCGAGTGGTCTCCACGGTCGAAGAATATTCTTCTAAAGTCGAAGCAAATGTTTCGTGATTGGTAACGAGGCTATTCATGACTTGCGTCTGAGCCTGCTGCATGGCTGCGAGTTCTTTTTTAAGCTCTTTGCAGCTAGATGCCACTGCGGCAGAAGTAACCAACGTCAGCAGAGATGTGATGAAAATCGCTTTCATAAGAATGAGCCTTTCAGTTGCATGGCTCACTCTTAAGCAAGGGCTTTGCCACCTCAGATCGAATTAAACAACCGTAGAGGTGACATTTTCGGCTAGGCCTTGAGAATTTTTTCAAACTCGTTCTTAGTATCGCCAGCTGTGTAAGGGTACAACAAGCGAGTCACATGGCGCTTACCGCGCTCGATCGTGCGGCGACCGGGCTGTTTTTCAGCGGATTCGAAGAACTGCAAGAACGTCGTCGACATCGCCAAAAGGGACTCTGCCACGTATTGCATCTCATGAACGTCTTCGATTTTCACCATTTTGCCTTCGCGCACCCATTGGCGGTACAGAATGACCATCAATTTCATCATTTTCTGTAAGTGGGTCCTCCACATTTGCGCCAACTCCTTGTCTTTGCGACGAAGAGCGTACATTTCGCGATGGAAGAAACGATAGCGCCAATAAAGATCAAAGTTATCGTTGATGAAGTCTTGCGGAATGACCTTTTTCACTCGACGAGGGCGCCAAACATCGTAGGTTTCTTTAGCCATACGCTTAAAGAGCTCTACAAGGATTTCTTCCTTGTTGTCATAGTGAAAATACAGGTTGCCAGGGCTGATTTCCATGGCCTTAGCAATGTGGTTTGTCGTAACAGAGCCAACACCGCTGCGGTTAAAGAGATCAATAGACGTGATGAGAATGCGTTCTTTGGTCTTCATGGTATTAAGTCTTTAGTCCATATCAACCAAGGTGTCACGCAGGAACCGCTCTCCGCAGCTCACTCTGAGACAAGCGGCAGAGGGCTGCTGGAGGCCATTTTCAGCGCCTCCTTCTGAGAATGCCCTTGAAACTGCTGAAAAATTGGTGCTACCATAAAAAGATGCAATCAAAAAGAAAACCTAACTTCTTAAAACTATTCATTTTTTCAGGCGTCTGCGGGATTGCTCTTTATTCGCTTATGGGCTTTACAGCCTCCAGCACCCCAGAGACAGTTGAACAAAAAAAACTAAAATCCCAAATTGAACAGCGCACTCAAGTATCCAAGGCTTTGGCGGCAAAATTTCGTAACAACGAACTTCCGACAAGTTTGACCGCACAATGGGATGGTCAGGATAAAAAAGTCTCTGTCAACTACACCATCGATACGACCTTACAACAAGAGGCGGATCGTTTGTTGAAGTCCTACAAACCTGATTACGGCGCGATCTTCATGATTGATGCTACAACTGGTGAAGTTCTGGCAATGTCGAGCTTCCAACGTGACAATCCTGAGGGCGCCAACTTGAATCTTCAAGCGACGTTCCCAGCAGCGTCTGTGTTCAAAGTTGTTACGGCGACAGCGGCTGTTGATAAAGCCGGTGTGAATCCTGAACACAAAATCCGTTACAACGGTGGCGCTTACACGCTTTATAAGAAAAATGTTCTTTCGGACCGCGTGACTCGTTGGACGAACGTAATTTCCTTGAAAGATGCGTTTGCTCGCTCGATCAACACAGCCTTCGGACGTTTGAGCATCGAAAATCTTCACCCCGAAGATCTTAACGAATACTCCAACCGCTTTATGTTCAACCAGGAAATCCCAGCGGACTTCCCAGTCGATATGGGCGTAGCTTACATCCCTCCTGGCAAAGGCTTTGAGATGGCTGAAGCAGCCTCTGGTTACAACAAAACGAACCGCATGAGCCCCGTTCAAGGTGCGATGATTGCGGCATCTGTCGCGAATGACGGAAAAGTTGTTGTGCCTTATTTGGTCAACTCAGTAAAAGACGAATCTGGCGAAACTCTTTATCAAGGTCACACCATGGAAAAGGGTGCGACGATGTCCAAAGAGTCTGCTGCAAAAGTTCGTGAGTTGATGGAGCAAACAGTTTTGGCGGGAACTTCACGTCGCTCTTTCCGTCCAATGTTGAAAGATCGCAAATTCCGCGAAATTGAAATGGGTGGTAAAACAGGTCACTTAACGGGTGACAACCCTAAAGGCCGCGTCGACTGGTTCGTAGGTTACGCACTTGAAGAAGACCGCAAGATCGCTGTTGCAGCGATTACGGTAAACAAGAAATTCTGGACAGTGAAATCAGCGCACCTTGGTCAAAGCATGTTCAGAAAATACTTTGGCCCCATGGTGACCGGCACCCACAAGCAATCACGCACAGTTTCTTCAGCAAACTAAAGACAAATTAGACTTCAAAATTAAAAAAGGACTGATGAAAATCAGTCCTTTTTCTTTTCTTCATGAGTGATTTCCAAAGGTATCACGTCAACCACCTCAACATCGGTGATCTCTCGCTCTTGCCGCACTTCTTCTTCACTGGTTGAAGTAAAACCTGTGCCGTCATTGCGGAACTCATAGTACTGAAAACCTCCGGGGCCTCTAGAACCTGTGCCAAAGCCTCCGAAACCAAACGGCCCACCACCGCCAAAATTAAAGACGCGCGCCGACCCCTGAGACATTTTTTTTGCCATAAAAAGCTTAAAGCGCCAAACGGCCACATGGCGCAAACCAGGAAGCAGCAAAACCAACCCAATGATACGAGCAAAAAAGGAAGGGATCAGAAAAAACAATCCCGACAAAAAGATCGCTCCCGAATGCAAAATCTTATTCCCCGGCAATTGGCCTTTAGTCACCGTGGACTGTAAAGTCATAATGGCCATGCGTCCTACAGTTGTTACGATCAAAAAGCCTAACAGGCAGGGCGCAAGATAAAGACCCAAAGTATTAAAGAAGCCCCATTGATTCACGCCCCAAAAAAAGATCAGCAACTCTGCAAGTACAAATGGAAATGGGATCATCAACATATAACGTCCTTATTAAAATTCTAAAGTTGCAACGACGGGGCAGTGGTCCGAGCCTTCAACTTGATCAAGAATATCCGCGGAGACCAGATTTTTCTCAAGACCTTTTGAGATACAAATATAATCAATGCGCCATCCATTATTCTTAGGACGCGCCAGCTCCTGATAGGACCACCAAGAATAACGATTTGCTTCCTTAGGCTTAAAATAACGGAAAGTGTCGATAAAACCCAACTCGAGAAAGGAATCAAACCATGCTCTTTCTTCCGGAAAGAAGCCACTCACTTTTGACAAGCGAATCGGATCAAAAACGTCGATATTGTCATGAGCCACGTTATAGTCGCCAACCACAATCACTTCTCGACCGGAGTTCAATTTTTCCTTCAAATGAGCGTTGAGATCTTTCAAGAACTGCTGCTTGAAACTATGACGCTCATCTCCTGAGCCGCCGTTTGGGAAATAAATATTGTACAGGTCAAAATGAGCATGCTCAGTCATTACAATACGCCCCTCAGAGTCATATTGTTCAATACCCAAACCATGCTTTACATCTTTAGGTTCGGTGGTCAAAAACGTTGCTACGCCAGAGTAGCCTTTACGAATTGCTGAAGACCAATAGGCATGAGGGCGATGTAATTGACGCGCCTCCAGCTCTACTTGATCGATATGTGCTTTGGTCTCCTGCACACAAAAAATATCCGGGTTTTCTTTTTGAACAAAATCTACAAGACCTTTTTTATGACAGGCTCTGATTCCATTCACATTCCACGAGATAATTTTCACAGTTTCTCCTTGTATTTCGAATCTAAAGAGCTATCTACTAGATCAGCCCCTTTTAGCAGATTTAAGGAGATAAAGTCCATGCCTATGATCAATCAACCCGCACCACAATTTAATGCACAAGCCGTATTTGATGGCGGTGAAGTCCAAGAAATCTCTTTAAGCAACTACAAAGGCAAATGGGTTGTTTTGTTCTTTTATCCTTTGGATTTCACGTTCGTATGTCCAACAGAATTGACGCAGTTCCGCGAACACTTAGCTGATTATCAAAATGCCAATGCGACGATTCTGGGTTGCAGCGTTGATTCAACTCATTCTCACAAACGTTGGTTGCGCGACGATCTTGGCAACCTGGGGTACCCGCTTCTTTCTGATCTAACAAAACGCATCGCTCGTGATTATGGTGTTTTGTTCGAAGATCGCGGCATTGCCACTCGTGCAACCTTCATTATTGATCCAGAACAAAAAATTCAATACATGAGCCTTCACAATACATCTGTGGGTCGCGACGCCAAAGAAATTCTTCGCGTCCTTCAAGGATGCCAATCTGGTGAGCTTTGTGCTGCCGGTTGGAAAAAAGGCGACATGCACATCGTGCCCATCAAATAGTTATGAATATCAAAGTCGACTACATCCAACAGCTTCGGTCTTCCTTTAAAGGGCTTGCTAACGAACCTCTGGAAACGCTGATTGCCGACAATCTTCTTTCTCCATTCACCGTGGAGCTGCCGTCAGCAGTTTTGAATCAGGCTCAAACGATTATCTCGACCTTGTTTTCTTTGCGCGAGCGCAAGTCCTATCAGCTGCACTTCTTAGATGCTATTTCGATGAAGGGCCTGCACGACCCGGGCAATAAATCCATCATGATGAGTTATGATTTTCATCTCGATGAACAACAAAACTTGAAACTTATCGAAATAAATACCAACGCCTCTTTTTTGGCATTGGGACACGAAATGTACAAAGCGCGCAAACTGCCTTTGCCTGTATCTGATTTTTCTTTTGATGAAGTTCGCCAAAATATTCTTACCGAGATGAGTCTTCAAGGGAAATCTCCGAAGACTCCTTTTAAGGTGGCCATCACTGACGATAAGCCCTCTGAACAAAGATTATTTGCGGAGTTTTTGGTTTACAACGAACTCTTTAAATCCTGGGGTTGGGATTCCCGCATCGTAGATTATCGGGATTTGTTTAAATCCTTTGACCCTGAGTTTATCTACAATCGCTATACAGACTTTTTCCTGACGGATGAAAGCAGCCAACTCTTGCGTGAAAAATTCCTTAGCGGAGACGCTTGCGTTTCACCAAATCCCTACGAATATTTGCTTCTGGCGGACAAACAACGTTTGATCGACTGGGGACAAGAGGGCTTTTTAGAAGCCCAAGGACTGACGGATCAAGAAGTCGCCGTCGTCAAAACAGCTGTCCCCATGTCTTACGACTTCCGAACGACAGCGACAGAGGACATCTGGAGTCAGCGTAAAAAACTTTTCTTTAAACCGAAGAACGCCTTTGGTTCAAAACAAAGCTACAAAGGCGCATCGGTCAGTCGCAAAACCTTTGACGACCTTGATAAAAACGACACCATCGCTCAAGAGTTCATACCTGCTCCTGAAGTTTCCTATGTGACCCCAGAAGGTCCACAGAACTTTAAGTACGACCTGCGCTGCTATGCCTACCAAGGCCGCCTACAATTAGTTGTTGCTCGCCTTTACCAAGGGCAAGTTACAAACCTTAGAACCCCCTACGGCGGCTTTGCGCCAGTTCTATTCACATAGGATTCATTGACAAATATTTAACGTTTCCGACAACGCTTAAGAAGATTTCCTATTGAGTTCCCCGGGCAGAGCAAGCATAAATAATCTATGAAAACACTCACTCGCTTTCTGACATTTACCACGCTTATTATGACCCTGCTTTCGCCACTAGTGAGCTCAGCTGATGAGTGTTTAGCCACCATGACCCGCGGCAAATACCGCGGTCAATGCCTCGACACATCCAATAAACGCGCCATTCGCGTCTTGGACAGAACGTCAGAAACAATCACGATTGCGAATTACAAGAAAAATGGCCGTTTCTATAAGGCCGTCATTCCATTCAATGACATCACTCGAATGAGCTACGTCATTGTAGATCTCAATGCGTCGCCTTTAAATTCCATCGCACAGGTTCACGTTTCCCACACAGAACTGCGTTTTCATTTTGATAAAGGCGCAAGTGTCGAGCTTTATGCTTTGGATCAGCCGATTTCTGAACAATCCTTTATCGGCACCGATGAGGACCTTTTAGTCTCTTTGAACTACCTGGCTCCTAAAGGAATTCCCTACGATCCAGTCAAAGGACTTGATGGAGATCTTTTTGCTTCTGCATTGCAGGTGTTTTCTTTAAGCGATGAGGTGAATATTCGCTTTCAAAGAGAAGAAAAATCCAACGTCTATGAAATCGCTCTGGATATTTCATCAGTCCAAGCAGGTTTGGTTCTGAAGACAGCGCTCTTTTTTAGCAATAATGTGCAATACAGCGTTCCTTACGATTCTTGGAACAGCAACTGTACCACGCTTCTCTTTGATCTCGTTGATGCGGCCCTCAGGCTTAAAGATCAAAAGCCTTACCGCTTCAGTATTTTGAAAGCTCACGATACAGGTATGATTCCGGCTTTCCGAGCGCTGGGGAAACGCAAATTAGTGCATGACAACACATCAATCGAATCATTGAACCCGAAGTTCGGTTACGGACTTTTCCCAAGCAAGAGCAATCGCTACTTTGCCAAATTCATTGGGAAAACTTACCGCGACATCAAATAGCCCTACTTTAGGGTAGGCACGGCATCGTAAGTGATCGAAAGATACTGAGCGATGCCTTTTTCATTTTTCACCATCAACAGTTCGTACTCACTATGGGACTTCTGATAGATCTTGTAGTTTACTCCGGCTGATTTTGCCCACTGCTCAAGAGCTTCCGTTTGTCCCAAAGACGGAGATTTCATATTCCAAAATGAATACTTTTCTCCATCTGTGACCATTTGGAACTGCCACAGACTTTGCCCAACTTTGGATTTCTTATGAGTATCGATCAACGTGGGAGCATACAACGAAAACCGCTCTCGCCCTTCTGAAGCGGGATTCCCGCACAACACCTGCGAAGAACCTGGACCTTTCTTGAGGAAGGACTGATAGCCGTGCAGTCTTAGATCGTTTTCGCCTTCAACATAAAATTCAACTTCACGGGCCACCAAAACTGTTTCTGGCAAGCGAGACAAGCTCCCCGGGAATTCATTGCGTATTTCGCCCAAGAACTCCGGTCGCTCTTGGCAGTGAGGTGCTGAGCTAAATTCCGGCTGCATAAGACGACCGGAAGATTTGTTATTTGCAAAGGCTGAAGTCGAAAGCAAAGCCAGAAGCAAGATGCCAGATGTTTTCACGATGTCCCCTTTTTATGTCCAGTCTAGTATTCGGCAGAACTTTTTTAGGGCTTAATATTAAAGTAAGGCCAGGATGGCCGAAAATGTAGACTGTCTCATTTTTCTACAAGGAGTGTGGAAGATAATGACGATGAAGCACAATGGCGCCAAGAAACAATCGCAGCTGACGGATTTTTATTCGTCTTTTGATCAACTCAATGGCTACCATCCTTGGATGGATGCAGTTAAAGATGGCTTCATCGAATACCGCGTTCGCCAACTGAATATCGGCAAAGTCGCCTACTTCAATTTCATTCTCGCGAAAGAAATGGGATTGATTTCTCCAGATCATCCGGAACAAATGACTCCCGAGCTAGAACAAAAGCTTTTAGAAACATTCTCAATTCAGATCATTAACGAATACGATGAACTGACCAACCGACGTATCGACCCTGCGATGATCAAGCCACATAAGTATATGGCGACTCGCTATCTGCAGTTGCAACACGCTAATAAGCAGGGAAAAACATCTGGTGATGGGCGCGGTATTTGGAACGGCACTGTGTATCACCGTGGGACAACTTGGGATGTTTCCAGCCGTGGAACTGGGGTCACACGACTTTCTCCGGGGTCCGTCGAGGCCAATCGCCCTTTAAAGACCGGTGGTACTGAATTTGGGTATGGCTGTGGTTTAGCTGAAATTGACGAGCTGTTTGGCGCTTCGATCCTAGCAGAGGTTATGCACCTTCAAGGCATTCGCACAGAACGCGTTTTATGTGTGATTGATTTAGGCAAGGGCTATGGAATCGGCGTACGTGCCGCTCATAACTTAATTCGCCCTGCTCATTTATTCCTTTATTTAAAACAAGAACGCCGTGATGCCCTGAAAACAGCAACAGACTATTTAATTGGTCGCCAGAATGATAACAAGGCCTGGAATATCACCGCTCGTGGCAATGCAAAGTACGACGAACTTCTGCAAGAAGTTTGTAAGGCCTTCGCAGAGTTCGCAGCCAAGCTTGATACAGATTATATCTTTGCTTGGCTTGATTGGGACGGCGACAACGTCCTGGCAGATGCCGGTATTATTGACTACGGCAGCGTCCGCCAATTCGGCATTCGTCACGACAAATATCGATACGATGATGTGGAGCGCTTTTCGACGAACTTGAATGAGCAAAAACAAAAAGCTCGTTTGATTGTTCAGGTGTTTGCGCAAATGGTAGACTACCTAAAAACAGGAGAGAAAAAAGCTCTGAAGGCTTATGCGACCCACCCGATCAGCGAAACCTTTAATAAGCATTTCGAAGCACATCGTGAAGAGCGGTTGCTTTATCGTATGGGCTTCAACGAAGCCCAACGACGAAATATTATCGAAGAAAAAGGCTTATTTGCAAAGTTCGATAAGGAATTTACTTATTTTGAACGTGCAAAAATCAGCGGTACGACTGAAAAAGTTGCTGACGGCATAAATCATGCCGCCTTGTATAACATGCGCAGCATCCTTCGTGAATTACCTTATGTCTTAGCGCAAAGTCCTTTGCCATTCGAAAAACGTTGGATGTCGAATACAGACTTCTTTAAAACGATCCTTTCCAGCTTTGCCAAAACACGTGATGCTCGAATCGGAGAAAAACAACGTCGTCATATTGAGGCCTTCCAGCAAATCTATCGCGAGATGGTGACCGTCGCCGCGGGCAAGCAAAAGCCGGAAAACATCATCAAAGGCATCAGTGAGCGGGCTGAATTGCTCAATTCAGAAAAACGCATTACCGGAAACGCCTTGATTGAAATGGTCGATGAGATCCTGACCGAGAAAAAACGCGGTTTGCCATTGGATCAAATCCAAAGAATTGTGGACCGCCTTGTTATAGAAAATAATGGGATGCCAGAAGTGCCAGTTAGCCGTTACTATAAGGAGAAGGAAAACTCCAGAGCGGTTAAAATAGATCTCTATGCGAAGCTCTTAAGTCTCGTAGAGGAAAACAAAGAAAGTATTTAAAGAAATGGCATCAAAGCAAATTTTCAGCGTGGTTCTTGCGGTAAGCTTTTTAGGTCTTGTGGGTTGTGCAAACTTAACAAAAGGGACGATCAAAGATTCGGTCGTTTTGAATTCTAAGGAAATTGCCATTCCGACAATGAAAAAACTTTCTCCACGCGAAATGGCTTTAACCGTCGTTGACGAAAGAGCTCCGGAATTCAAAGAACACTCTGCTGAAATGAAGGCTGAGATCTATCGTGCTCTGTCATTGGCTTTGGGTAACCAAGGGATTGCTCTGAAAACAGATGCTAAAAATGCCCTGACTTTGACTATTCAAGATTTCAAAACTGACAAGTTCCAAGAAGGCTGCGTTAAGTTGAATGCTTCATTGAGCATTCCCAACAAGGGCAAAGCCAATTCAACTTCCAACAGCTGCTTGGAATACAAAAATCCATTCGGTTTGAAAGTAGGGTCTGATATCGGCAAGGCTTATGAAGAAGCTTTGACTTTGGCATTTAAGAACTTGGATGCCGGCCTGGAACAACTTCCGTAACTGAGACCCTATGTTAGATATCTATATCGACGCCGATGGGTGTCCTGTTAAAGATGAAATCTATAAAGTTGCTGAACGCTATCAATTGAAGGTATTTGTTGTAGCCAACAAGTACCTCAATGTCCCTCAGAACCCTCGGATTCAAATGATTGTCGCCTCTTCTGATTTCGATGCGGCGGACGACTGGATTGTTGAAAACGCGCAAAAAGGCGACATCGTAATTACCGCTGATATCTTGCTCGCTGAACGCTGTGTGAAAAAAAATGTTCGCGCTATTGGCAGCAAAGGCATTGAATTCACGGAGGACAGCATTGGCTCTGCGGTCGCAACCCGTGAATTGATGCAGAATCTAAGGCACATGGGCGAAGTTCGTGGTGGCCCCGCCCCGATGGATAAAAAAGATCGATCGCGCTTCTTAGGAACCCTTGATCAAGTTATCCAGCAGCTGAAGCGATCTTAAACTATAATTTATTGCCGATTACAGGGATTGGATTGCCTTCGTTCGGAAGAGCGATCGTTAGTTCAGTTCTATAATCTGCACTATATCGAACAAAGAGCGTCCCATTCTTTACAGCGAACTTGATTAAAAAAGAATCGTCTTCTCCATCTGCGGAACGAATAAAAACTCGGGCAAGCAGCACACTTTTAATTTGGCATTTCCAAGCCGTTTTTTGATTCAAGTTATTCGTAGACTGCGTGATAAGATCTGCAATCTGATCCTCGTCAACCGTGATAGATTTCTCATTCTGGTCCGTCGTTATGGACAAGTTAACATCAAACCAATCCACAAAGGGGTCGTACATGTTTTGCTTCCAAGGAATCGGAAACTCAAGCACTTCTCTTTTGTTCTCATAGCAATTTTTCCAAGCACCAAATGCCTTGTTATCAGATGCTGTCTCAGAATAAATACGTCCTGACACGGATTGAATCGTATAGTCTTTATTGGGACCCACACGCTTACCATCATCCGAAATTACGAAAGTCCCCTTCTGCTTGAAGAAGATTTTCGTTGAAGCCTGAGAACTCAAGGTCATTAGTAAAACCGCGCCGATAAGGAATACTTGTTTCATATCTTAAATTCCTTATGGCTTCTTATTTACAGTTTCCTGAGGCTTGTGCATCTTGAAGTTGCTTACTCATTAGTTCAAAATACATGGTGGCCACGAAAATATCTTCGCCCTTGGTATCAATTTCTGGGTTAGTTTTGCACTTCAACTGTTCAGCCGCACCCATGTCACGAGCTGCTACGGCTCCAGCTTGAGTGATTGTTTCATATACTTTTACAGCTGCATTAATGTCTTCACAGCTGAACTGCTCTTCCCCGAGCTTCTCAGTAATATGTAAAATCTTATCATCCAAAGCGCCTTCAATAGCCTGCATATTGCTACGAGCACTATTCAAAAGAGCTTCACACTCTGTATTTGCGAAAGAAACTGTCGAAAAACCCAATGATAATAAAATGATAGCTAACTTGCTCATAGAATCTCCTAGTCACGAATTGTGTAATGGAGATCCTTCTAACGAAATGAAAAGGAGATGTCTAAGGCCTCCCTTGACAGATAAACTCGAAAGCCGTCAAGGGACCCTGATAGCCATGGTGTTTACTTTTTTAAATCGAAGTCTTTAAACAGCTCATCCGCTTGATCGACCGGAAGTTGAAAGGCAATGGCGCCCAACTCCATCATATAAAGCTTTAGAATTTCCTGCTCGGAAAGCTTCGGGTAGTCGCGTTTAAAGCTTTTCAAAAAAGTTTTCTCTGATTCTCTGATCAACGTGCCGAAATCGGTTTTTTTATTTTTTTGCAGATAATAAAGCACAAACAAATAAGGCATTGACTGCAGATCCTGAAGGACCTGCTTGATACGCGCTCTCACACCAACAGTCTTATCAGCGTCTACACTAAAAAAGATCGAGCTGATAAACTTATAGGACTCTTCCAAGATGGATTTTTTGTCTTTACCGAAATAGTAATAAATCAAAGAGCGCGTGATCTTTGAATCCCGAGAAATATCCGATAGGGTCCATTTCATATGACCCTTGCTGACTTCATATTTCAAAATCGAGTTGCAAACCGCGAAATAGACTTCTTCTTTTGTTTTCGTTTTTACAGCCATAATTTAAATAATGCCATTAATGCAGCGCGTGTCAAATAGGTACGGCGTACCTTTAGGGATTTAGCTTTCCTAGGCCGCTCAGTTGGTTGCGGACCCATTTGCGGATGATGGGATATTCTTCGTCTTCAAGAGTGTGCTCTTTTTCCATTTCCACCCACTCAACTTTAAGACCTGCGTCCTTCAGTTTGTCCACCCCGTACTTGGTTTCTGCCAATGGAAGAATATCGTCTTTATGACCATGGGTGAAGAACCACGGCGTCTTCTTAGAGCCCGCGGCCAAGTTATTGCGCCAGCGTGGATAGAAATTGAAATATCCGCTGATACCGACGATACCACCTAATTTTTTAGGATAGTTCAAACCCACATCTGCACTGATCAAACAACCTTGGGAAAAGCCAAAGAAGAAAATGTTTTCGCTTTTCCAACCTTGGTTTTCCAAATCATTCAGTAAATCAAAAATCTTTTCGCGGATTTTTAATACACCATTAGCCTGAAATGGGGGCTCCCCATACCAAGTATACCCATCCATGAATCTTCGCGGAGCATTCAGCAAAAGATAATTCATCTCTGGCAGATTCAGCTCGTCGTTAAAAGACTTGAATGGCTTAATACTGTCCCCACGACCATGCAAAACGATCATCAATAAATCAGATCTTTTCTGTGCCGGAATAAATTTGTGCTTAAAAAGGTTTGTCTCTATGTGCTGGTTCATTAGTTCACTCCGGCCACTGCTTTAGAACAGAACAAAACCTGGCGGGCCTTGTTCAATTGTGCATCCTCAGATGAAGATCCGTCTTCCATTTCCAAACAGTCATTGCTGGAGATTAAGCTACGCATAGAACGAACACGTCTTTCCGGTGCATGAAGAGGACTCATGAACTGATCTTCCTCTCGGCCCACAGAAATATTATCAAAGTTCACTGCCACGTCAGGAATTAAACCCTTCATTTGCGGAGAGCGACCTGATGGCAAGTAATAGAAGCCCTTAGTTTCAAACAAAGCAATTTTCTTGTTTTGTGACCAGTACTCGCCCTCTTGGAAAGAACCTTTACCAAAAGTCCGCTCGCCCACCAAAACCGCACGATTCAAATCACGCAAAGCCCCCGCGACGATTTCCGCAGCACTGGCAGAGCCCGCATTCACTAAGACTGCCATAGGTTTCGTGAAGATTTGTGTTTCCCCACCATAGTACTCTTCTGCTTTTTTTGACGAGTCCAAATATCTTAATTCAAAAATCTTTTCATCACCACCCACGAACAAGCTGGCAATACATGCCGCTTCTTCCATTTGTCCGCCTGGATTGTCACGTAAGTCGAAAAGCAGCCCACGCGCGTGGGATTTATTCACCACTTGAATGGCTTCTTTGACCTTTTCGCAAGAACCCTTCGCGAACTTATTAAGACCGATGACTGCGATGGGCTTGATACCCTCAATCACCTGAGTAGTGATGGTGGCTACAGTGATTTCACTGCGCACAAGACGTTTTGTGATCGTCTCACCATTTCTGGAAACTTCGATCTTAACTTTGGTACCTTCGTCACCCTTTAACAACTCAGAAACACGAGCCTGCAACAAACCCGTTACTTCCTGATTGTCGATTTCCAACAAAATATCGCCTTTTTGCAAACCTGCTTTCTTAGCGGCACTGCCTTCAAGGACCTTACGAACTACATAGCGATTGTTCGAACGACCCAATTGAATACCCACCGTCGTAGCACGGTTGTCGGCCTTAGAAACAACTTCCTTAAACATCGCCACTGGCATTAAGTATGTGTGAGGGTCACGAAAAACTGAAATAAACCCATTTAGGCCTATACCCACCATTAAGGACTTCTGCTTTTCGCTAATGTATTTGGATTGAAGTTTGCCCCAAATTTTAATGAAGGAAACCTTCGCCGCGGCCTGCGTGTTGGCGTTGTAAAACGCCTTCCATGGAGCCAGTTGTTTTTGCTCTGTGCTCAGATCTTGCCCCGTTTGCACGGATACGATGTCCCCATCTGTGGTCACGGTCATGTTAAAGCGATTGGCTACGGTTAAGACCGCATTGGCGCAAGCTAGGAAATAGCGTTCTGAGCTAACGCACGTTTGATCTTGCAGAAGGTCTTCCAGGGACGCCGCCCCGAGGTCAGTTTCTTCCCAATAGGAATCCACCGTTTTAGTCTTAGGAGGCACCTCAGCGTGTTTACGCATAAAATGCAGGCTGACCCCTAAGGCCAACACGCTAAGTGAGATTATGAAAAAGCGAGGTGAACGTACCACTCACTGCCTCCCGACAGTGACATCCTTGAGCAACCTCTATGCCTGCTCATCTCGAACTGGTTGGATTTTAAGGGCCTTTTTATGAACATTTTGCAGGTTTGAACACAGCTTCCACAGGGCTTATTTCTTGAGTAATTTCAAGGGGTGTACTAGTGTGCCAGTCACTATGATTATCGTAACTGGCGCTAATGGTTTTATCGGAAGTGTTATGGTGTGGGAACTGAACCAAAAAGGGTTCTCTGACATCGTGGCTGTGGACTCTGTAGGTCTGAACGAACGCAATCTTCTTAGAAAGCGTATGTATAGCAAGTTTTTGCAGAAAGACGAACTTTGGGCGTTCCTGGATTCCGATGAAGCTAAGGCCAAAGTGACTTGGATCATTCACATGGGAGCTTGTTCTTCCACGACTGAAACCAACAAAGAATTCTTGTGGGAAAATAACACTTACTACACCCAAAGAATTTTTGAATGGTGCACGAAACACCAAAAATCTATGATCTATGCTTCCAGTGCCGCGACTTATGGTGCGGGTGAATTGGGTTTTGACGACACCACAGATCCTGAAACTTTGAAGCCGTTAAATTTGTACGGGGAATCGAAAGTTTTGTTTGATCGTTGGGCTTTAAAACAAACCCAAACGCCTCCAAACTGGTATGGTTTGAAATTCTTTAACGTGTTTGGTCCGAACGAACACAAAAAAGAAGCCATGGCCAGCGTTGTCTTCAAAGCCGTTAATCAAATCAAAGAATCTGGCTCGTTGGGCTTGTTCAAATCTGCGAACCCAAAATACAAAGATGGCGAATTCATGCGCGACTTTGTTTATGTGAAGGACGTCACTGGCTGGATGGCTGAGCTGATGGAAAAGAAACCTAAAAATGGAATCTACAACATGGGCTTCGGCAAACCGCGCACGTGGTTGGATTTGGCGCAGGCAACTTTCACGGCCATGGGCAAAACTTTGAATATCAACTGGTTGGAAATGCCAGAAAATATTCGCGGACAATATCAGTACTACACTGAGGCGAAAACCGATAAATGGATTGCTTCTGGCATGAGCCCTGCGAAATGGCCTCTGGAAAAAGCCGTTAACGATTACGTGACTAATTATCTTTCAAAAGAAGATCCACTTCTGTAAGGGCTCATAATCATGGAGACGGACTTTTTACCACCACATCTTAGAAAATACGTCGTTGAACAAAACTACGAAAAGTACACGCCCATCGATCAAGCAGTGTGGCGCTATATTTTGCGCCAACTGAAATCGTTTTTGTCCAAAAACGCTCACGAAAGTTACGTAGAAGGTTTAGATAAAACCGGAATCGAAATCGAGCGCATTCCCCGCATTGAAAACATCAGCAAGAAATTGCAAGAGTTCGGCTGGAGAGCTTTACCCGTAAGTGGTTTTATCCCCCCAGCGGCTTTCATGGAGTTGCAATCCCTCGGCGTATTGCCAATTGCTTCTGACATGAGAAGCATCAACCATCTTCTGTACACTCCGGCACCAGACATCGTTCACGAAGCTGCGGGACATGCTCCGATCTTGATTCAACCGGAATTCGCTGAATACTTGCGCCGCTATGCTCAAGTGGCGAAAAAAGCCATCCTGAGCAAAGAAGATTTGGATCTTTACGAAGCGATCCGTGATTTGTCAGATCTTAAGGAAATGCCAGGCTCTACGGCAGCACAAATCAAAGAAGCTGAAGAGCGCCTTGATTACGTCAGCAAACATATCATGCATATTTCGGAAGCCTCTGAGTTGTCTCGCATGAACTGGTGGACCGCGGAATATGGTCTTATCGGTGATATTGATAATCCAAAGATTTTTGGTGCGGGATTGCTTTCAAGCGTTGGCGAATCTAAATGGTGCTTGAATTCCAAGGTAAAGAAAATCCCTCTGACTGTGGATTGCATCAAACAAGGTTACGATATCACAGAACCGCAACCACAGTTGTTCGTCACACCGGACTTTGAAACATTGACCCAGGTTCTGGAGGACATGGCCAATCAAATGGCTTTCCGCATAGGTGGACTTCCAGGTTTGCAAAAAGCGATTGAAGCGCAATCGGTGAATACCGCGGAGCTAAACTCAGGTGTCCAAATTTCTGGTCCCATTGTTGAGGCCATCACAGATAGTGGAAATGAAGTGGCTTACTTGCGCCTGCAAGGCCCTTCACAGCTGTGCTATGCAGATCAGGAACTTCCAGGACATGACAAAAGCTATCACGCTCATGGCTTTGGAACTCCGGTGGGTTTCCTAAAAGCTTTCCCTACGAAATGTCCTTCGACTCTTTCCAAAGACGAATGGGCTCAGCTCGGCGTAGCCATCGGGCAGACCGCTAAAATGGAATATTCTTCTGGAGTTGTGGTCACTGGCACAGTGAAAGACATCACGGCTCGCGATGGAAAAACTATCATCATCGCGCTGACAGATGCTAAAGCTGAATTCAATGGTCGTATTTTGTTTGATCCTTCTTGGGGGACATTCGATATGGCGATTGGTTCAAAAGTTGTTTCTGTATTTGGCGGCGCTGCGGATCGCGAAGCTTATGGCGAAGTCGAAGACTTTGTTGCCAAGCGTGTTCCCGCTCCCCAATATCGCCAGGAAGAACTTGACCTGCATCGCCAATACGGGATTCTGCGCGACTTGCGCGAAACGAATGCCCAAGGCGACTCTCTGGAAAAAGCTTTAACAGATTTATTGTTAATCCATGACCGTGATTTCGCCGCTGACTGGCTTCTTCGTTTAGAAGCTTTCGAGTTGGTGAAAGCACGTTTACCTAAATCTTCATTGCACTCCAAACTCGAGAAGGATCTCGAGAACTTGAGCGCAACTGATGAACATACTAAAAACCTTATCCAGGATGGACTTGTTTTAGCAGGAACTCTGTAAATGAAACGTCCTTTTGAAGTGCGCATTGTTTTAGTGCGCACGATTTACGAACGAAATATTGGTGCCACATCCCGTGCGATGAGTAACATGGGTGCGGAAAAACTTATTCTGATTGATCCAAAGTGCGAGCTGACTTACGAAGCGCAACAGGCAGCAGCCACAGGTCAAGTCGGCCTCCAAAACCGTACCACCTACAAAAGCTGGGATGAGTTCATGGCCAACGAGCCCGAATCCATCAAGATTGCTTTTACCGCTCGCGATGGCAAAGGTCGCCAGGTTCGCGACATTGATGATGTTTTGAATGACATTGCTGATCATGCGCCTCAATTCCAATTACAAAGCGATGACCCGTACACGATTCATCTTGTCTTCGGGCCAGAGGATTGGGGCTTAGCTGGAGAAGATCTTGAGTACGCAAATTTCTGCGCGTGCCTTCCAACTTTTGGTGAAAACTGGAGTTTGAATTTAGCACAAGCAACTTTGCTGGGAATGTTTTCACTGAGAAAACTTTGGGGTGGTAATCGCACCAAATTGGATGGCGGCAAAAAGCGCCGTGCTCCACAAGGAGTCCAAGGAATTGATCCTGACCAGACCTTGAAATCTTTCATTGAAGAAATGGGTTTCGATTTAACGAAACAACGTAAAATCAACGCCTACACCGTTTTACGTCGCATGCTTTTACAAAACACACCCACTAAAAAAGAACTGGTGATTTTGGAAACCGTTCTTCAACAAGCCACACGCAAAATTCGCGAATGGAAAGAATTCAAAAACAGAGAAAGATAAAAGCTCCCAATGATCGGGACGTTTAAGGAAGTCTTATGGATGAAATCGAAGTGCCTCTTGAACAAACTCAAGAACATGTCCATCACCACGCTTTGCATGGTGATGGAGGCAACAGTAAATTAATCAATCTGAGCGCAGTGCTTTCTGCCGTGCTCGCCGTCTTCGCCGCAATCTGTGCGCTCCTGGCGGGCCATTATTCGAATGAAGCTATGATTGAGCAGATCAAGTCTTCTGATCAGTGGAGTTACTATCAAGCCAAGGGCATCAAAAGTGCTTTGCAGGAGTTCCGTCTGGATATGACGGGATCTCAGGTCGATGTCACTAAAGCGGAAGTCATCAAAGGCAAGATTGATAAATATAAAGAGGAACAAGAAAAGATCTCGGAGCTTGCGAAGGAAAAAGAGGAAGCCAGCGAAAAACTTCTGCGACTTCATGAGCGCCTGGCTATGGCCGTGACCTTTTTCCAAGTGGCCATCGCTATTATTGCCATCGGCGTTTTAACACGGAAGAAATTTTTCTTCTTTATGGGCTCGGGATCTGGTCTGATCGGGCTCTGCTGCTTTATCAGTTTTTTCTTTCTCTAAGCTCTGAAAAAACAAAAGCCGTTCAGGATCACTGAACGGCTTTTTTAATTCCTAAAAATCTGAATGTTTATGCTTCGATTTCCTCATGCAATTCAATTTCTCTGTTACGAACTGCTCTAAGCTGGCTATCGATTTTATCCAAAGCTACCGCCATGGATTGACCAAGATCATTGAGTTCATTGATGCGCGCTAAAGTGCTATCTTCCTCAGCGCCGACCAAGCGAAGACTTTCTAGCTTCGCCGAATTCAAATCGATTTCTTTCCACAACGTTTCAAGCTTTTGATTGATGCGTTTACGATCTTCAATCAAGGCTTTCGTGATTTCTCGAACTTGATTCAAGCTCAATACTTCTAATTTATCAGTTTCCAGATTTACTTCGCCCTGTTCATCTTCGCCTTGGAAGGCTTCCCAGAATAAGGCCCATTCATTTTTAAGGGATTTTACGATCGACCTATTACTGTCATCACCCATATAAGATTAGATACTCCTGCGCCACTATGGCGACTTTGTGGGCTCAGGGGCCTTCGGTACTAAAAAGTAGCAAAGCCCATAAACCAAGATCGCAGCTCCAAAGGTAACCATTAAAAAGAAAATCGCGGCAGTTCTCACCACCCCGACCTCGAGCTGATATCTCTTCGCTATTCTAGCACAGACGCCGAGGATCTTTCCATCTAGCGCTTGGTCTAGTCTGTCGACGCGTGGCAGCGAAATAGCCAAGATCAAATATAGAAGCAAACCCGTACCAAACCACAGCATTGCCACTAGCCAAATGACGCGCAGTATCCATGTTTCGATACCCAAAGATTCCCCAAGACCCTTACAAACCCCGGCTAAAGCCCCGTCCGAAGCTCTCGTCCAACGGTATTTGAAATCAGGTGCATTGCTGGTCATAGAATTCTCCCGGTGATCATAAAATCACCACCAAAAGTTAAATAGCGTGGATGTTGGATCAAAATCTTATTTTTCATTTCACTGATGCGAACCGTTTCGGTCCACGAACGAGAACCATCTGATCCCATGATAATAGGCGCCTGAAAATTGTAAATACGATTTACTAAATTTGCAGCAACGAAGGAACTCGCCGTAATCGCGCCACCTTCCACCAAAACCGAGCGCAGGCCTTGCGCATAAAGTTGCGCCAACAAATCTTCCAAATTCAAATCGCCACCGACATTGGTTTTTACATAACAAACACGCGGAGCTTTTTTTAGTTTCTGAAGTTTGTTTTCGATTTCTTCTTTAAGATCTGCTGCCACACACCAAAAGATGTCGTCCTGCTTGTGAACTTCTGAAAGCTTTAAACTTTCAAATTTTTCTAACAAGTCACCTTCTCCGTCAATGACCACAACCTTATTTTCCTTTTGTATTGTCGGATGACGAATGTTGAGTGAAGGATTATCAAACTCGATCGTCCCCTTTCCAACCAAGATACCATCATAGCAAGAACGGATGTAATGCACATACTCGCGAGATTCCGAGCCCGTGATCCATTGGCTTTCACCGGATCTAAGCGCCACTTGTCCATCCAAGCTGCTGGCCATTTTCAAGGCAACGAAAACTTTTTTGTGTCGGAAGTTCCACAAGAAGGCTTCACACACTTCTTCCAGTTGAATGCGTGTGTCTTGATCTATTTTTAAATCAGAACCTTCATAGACATCCGCTTCGATACCTGCCTGACGTAAAATTTCAGCACCCTGGCCAGCCACTAAGGGATTCGGATCAATCAAACCGAAAGTCACTTTTTTAACTGGAAGTTTCGCAATCATTTTTGCACACGACGGGGTTTTCCCTTCATGAGCACAAGGTTCCAAGGTCACGATGACGTGGGCCCCTTTAAGGTCTTCGTTTGATAAGTTTTTAAGAGCATTCACTTCTGCGTGCGGGCCACCATAGAACTCGTGATGCCCACAAGCTAAGAAGCCACCTTTTGAATCCAAAACAACCGAGCCTACTAGGGGGTTAGGGCTAACCCTAGGCCCGCCTTTATAAGCCTCACTGATTGCCAACTGCATTGCCTGATCTAAGCTCAGGGGCGTCCCACGTGCCGGAATCGGGAGGATCTTGATCTGTTCCATAAGGACCTCGTTAGTAGTGCTAAAGATAAGGAATCATAGACATTTTGTAATACAAAGGCCCCCTAGATTAGTCTCAAAGCGAGACGATTTCAAGGGCCCATGACGACAGTTTAATAAATGAAATAAACTCATAAAGATTTGTGTAAACAAACCCGATTAAGTTGAGGCAAGGGGAAAACATGAGTAATTCTGAACAACAAAAAAACCCGCCCTGGTATTACTTCATGATGGCGTTTCACGCCCTACTTATTTTATTTTGCATCGGAATGCTTAAAGACCTGATGTGGATTTTCTAAGACTCTAGCTTTTTATAAAACTCTAAAACCTTTGGATCTACAATAATGGATCGCGGATTCCAACCAATCAAATGCAACCCTTCAGAACCCCGCAAACGTGATAGCGCCACATAGGCATGTCCCGGCTCCCACAAGCGACTCAAATCACACCACAGGTCATCTAACGTTGCTCCCTGGCTTTTATGAATCGTTGTTGCATATGCCAAGGTCAGTGGAAACTGAATCACCTGCGCCATCACATTGCCTTCAGCATCCTGCAATGCAAACGACACCTTGTCGACCTGCACTTCGCGTCCGCCGTCCTTGCGCACAGTAATACGGTCGGCCTCAATATCCGTGACCACACCGCGGGTTCCGTTGACCCAACGCTTCTGGGGATCGTTCTGCAAAAACATCACTCGGCATCCCAATTTCAATGTCAGCTTCACCGGAACAGGAGCGGTCTTCATCAAAATTTCAACATGCTTTTCAGAACCAAAATAAATGGAATCAATAGCGACTTCTTCTTCGCTAAGTTCTGCCAACTTTTGTTGATTAAACGTATCCGCATCAAGACGACGCGGAAATAAGCGTGTTCCCGGGTGATCCTGATCATGATCGCGAAGATGCTCATTTAAAAAATCACGAACTCGTGGAGTCACTAAGCCATGGCGAACATCACTGAGCACGTCTAAAAACAGATCGTCCTGAACTCGTTGATTATGCGACAGCATCACGGGCTGAAAACCCGACTGCGCCCACACATTATTCGTAAAACACCAATCTCGTGTCTGGCCTCGCATCGTCACTGGTGGTAGCTGTGCAAAATCACCTACGGTGATAATGCGCAACCCTCCCCATGGCAAACTGGATTCACGAGCCTTCTGAGTCAACGCTTCGGCAATCATAAGAGCTTGTCCCGGAATCATGGACACTTCGTCGATAATCACGCCTTCGACATTGCGCAAACGAGCCGTCAGTTTCTTATCTTTTGAGGCGCGCTCATAAGTTGCATCAGGACCGCCGTCCATAATTCCTAAACCGAAAAAACTATGAAATGTTCGACCACCCAAAAGGACAGCTGCGGCACCAGTACTGGCTAAGATAGGCATCGTTTTCGGATCCAGCTCGCGCATAAATTGGCGAATTAAGAAACTTTTCCCGCTTCCGGCGCCGCCGGTCAAAAATACGTTTTCCCCAGAGCGTAAAAGCTCCAAAGCATCAGCTTGTTCTGGGGATAATTCAAGAGTGGGACTGGCCATGAAAAGTGATCATGCCACCGCACTGGACCATAAGCAAGAACGCGTTGCAATTCCCACCGAACGGTCATCAAATTAGGAGGTCATTTTTTGAAAGGATTTAACTATGACTCATATGCTCTTTATCCCGCTTTTACTTTCAGCGGGAATCGCAACATCCACTGCGTTTGCAGGCAAAGCTCCCTCTTCAGAAATTCCTGAAAAAAGAGAATTTCCTCTGAGTACTACAGCCAACCCTTGTGAAGATTTCCATGCTTATGTTTGCTCTGAGGCGGAATCCGCTTTTAAATTACGTGACGATCGCAGCAAACACGTCTTTGCTTTCAATGACTCGAGTGAGCGCATCTTAGTACAGAAACAGAAATTCATGACGGAGATTCCAACTAAGAAAAATCTCGATGAACGCACGGAACAGCTTCGTAACTTCTATATGGCCTGTATGGACAAAAAATCCAAAGCCGCTGCGGAAAAAAGTGAAGTTGCTCGTCTGCAAAAAGAGCTTACAAAAATTACTTCCACAGAAGATCTCGTTACATACGTGAATAGCAAGGTACCAAAAGGTCTGTCTTCCTTAATGTGGTTTGGAAATACACCCGATCCTGATGATGCAAAAAAATTGAATTTGATGATGGGTGGAAGCTTAATGGGCTTACCGGATCACAAATACTATGAAGATGCAGCGTTAATGGCAGATTATAAAAATCTTTTGACGGCATTCTTTAAAAACATCGATCCCAAAGGTAAAGATGGGAAAGCGGATCAACGTGCGCAAGCTCTTGTAGATCTTGAGAAAGACTTTATCAAAGTTTATCCTCAGGCTGCCGTGCGCCGCCAACGTTGGAGCGAGCGTCTCTTTTTCTCTCAAGAAGACATTGTAAAAAAATATCCAAATCTGAAATTGGAAATGCTTTTCAAAAAAGCTCCACAAACAGCATTAGTGAATAATCCGCTTTACGAAACTCCAGAATTCTTGAACGCCGAACTTTCCAAACGCCCTCTTGCTGTATGGAAAGATCTGATCTTGGTTCGCAACTTGTCCAACGAAATGGATGATGCTTATCCAAAATACTTCCAACAAGATTTTGATTTCGAAAAGAAATACTTTGGTGGACCCCAGACTCGTCCCGAGCGCCAAGAACGTTGCACTCGATTGGTTTCAGGCTATTTTGCCAAAGAACTCGACGCTGCTATGCTGGATCAGCTGTTCCCAAATTTTGACGACAAGAAAGTTGAAGAAATCGGCTCAAAAGTTCGTGCCAGCATCGTACAAGGTCTGAAGGACAACAAGTGGCTTTCTAGCGAAAGCCGCAAAGGTGCTATTGAAAAAATCTCGACGGCCCGCTTGCAGTTGGTAAAACCTCACACGGATCGTGAATGGAATTTCAACCCTATCCGTAGATATTCCAAAACGGATTTACTGATGAATCAAAAACTGTATCGCGAAGCTCGCTACAGCAAAATGTTGCATGAACTGACAGAGCCCGCAAATCAAGACGCTTGGGGAATGGGACCTCTGACTGTTAACGCGTACTACAGCGCCAATGAAAACAAGTTCGTTATGCCGATTGGTATCTTGCAATATCCATTTTATAATAAAGATGGTTCTTTGATTGAAAACTTGGGCGCTGTTGGTTCTGTCGTCGGACACGAACTAGGTCACAGCATTGATGACGAAGGTTCAAAGTTCGATGCTCAGGGGCGCCTGAAGCAATGGATGAGCGCCAAAGATACAACGGAATTTGAAAAACGCGGTCAGAAACTAGTGGATCAGTTCAATAAAATTGGCCACGACGGTAAGCTCACATTAGGCGAAAATTCGGCCGATGTTGTTGGTTTGACGTTTGCTTACAACGCTGCTTTCCCTGAAGGCAAAGGGTCGATCGAAGACAAAAAAGCTTTCTTTATCGGTTACGGCCGTCTTTGGTGTGGTGTCGTTCGTCCGGACTTAGCAAAACTGCTCCTTAAAACAGATCCACATGCCACTGGTGAAGCCCGTATCAACGAGCAGGTTAAGCACCAAGCCGCCTTTGCACAGACATTCCAGTGTAAAGCTGGCGATAAAATGACTCTCCCTGACAGCGAAAGAGTTAAAATCTGGTAGAAAACCAGAAAATCCCTCTACTACGCCCCTTGTCGAGAAATATGTATATTTCATGACTCGACGGGGGGCCACTCCTTGAAGACCGCCCCAGACACTGTTATTGTTAGAGTCTTGGCTCCATGAAGGAGGGCTCGATGACAGTAAAAGTTGATTTCACCACTAAGACAGAGAATCCTCATTTTGAAGGCGTTTGCGATATTGCTCCCGCAGAACTTCATCAAAACATGCTCAAAGTAAAAATGATCGACGTTCGCCAACCCGACGAATTCACGGGCGAACTTGGACATGTTCCCGGCTCAGAGTTACTTGTCTTGGATACTCTTCCTGACCAACTAGAGAATCTTCCTAAGGACCAAACTATTGTGTTCATTTGTCGCAGCGGAGCCCGCTCGGCCAAAGCCACTGCGTTTGCGATGATGAACGGTTTTAAGAACGTTTATAATATGTACGGTGGAATGTTGCACTGGAATGAACTGCAACTCCCTGTTGAAAGATAGAAATTATGGCTAAAGTATTTGTTAATAGAACTCTTAACTTAAAAAAAATTCGCTACATCGGCGTTGATATGGACCATACATTGGTTCGCTACAATTCAGAGAACTTCGAAAGACTTTCTCACACGACGATGATTGATAAGCTGGTAAAACGCGGCTACCCAGAAACTTTGCGCAAGCTGGTTTTCGACTACAAATTCGCAATTCGCGGACTTGTGATCGACCGTAAAATGGGAAACCTTTTAAAGTTGAATCGTTACACAGCGATTCGTGCAAGCTATCATGGCTTGAAACCTTTGGATTTCAAAACCCATCAAAAACTGTATAAGTCGACTTACATCGACCTCAGCAATAGTGACTATTTAGCTGTCGATACATCTTTCTCTATCTCTTTGGCGAATCTGATCGCCCAAATCGTAGAGCTCAAAGATACCGACACCGCAAACAAGTACCCTGAGTACGTGCAGATCGCCGATGATGTCTTAGACGCTTTGGATGAAGCACATAGAGACGGCTCTTTGAAGGATGTTGTGAAACAAAACTTGGATCACTACATCATCAAAGATCCTGAATTGGTTGCCGGTCTGGAAAAATTCCGTCGTCATGGGAAAAAGATCTTCGTTTTAACGAATTCTGATTTCCACTACACGAAGTTGCTTTTGGATTATGCGATTCAACCTTTCTTAAAAGAGCATAAATCCTGGCAGGATCTTTTTGAAATCGTGATCACTTTTGCCTCCAAGCCAAAGTTCTTCTACGAGAACCAAAAATATCTTCGCGTAAACCCTGAAGATGGCACCATGACAAACATGGAAGGCAAATTAACTCCAGGAATTTACCAAGGTGGTAACGCGAAAAAATTCACCGCGGACCTAGATCTGGCGGGGGACGATATCCTTTACATCGGGGACCATATCTATGGTGATATCCTGCGTTTGAAAAAGGACTGTAACTGGAGAACAGCTATGGTCATCGAAGAGCTGGATGTAGAAGTTGATAACAATAAAAAGGCTGAACCTATCAATTCAGAAATTGAATTGTTAATGAAAAAGAAAGAGCCTCTGGAAGACGAATTGACTGAGATCATGACGCGAAAAATTGAAAAACGCGCCGATGTGAATGAGTCCCAAATCGAAACTCTGCAAAAAACCATTTCAGAGATTGATGGACAAATAAGTCAGCATATCAAAAAGCAACAGGCCCTTTACAATGGCAACTGGGGTCAATTGATGAGAGCGGGTAACGAGGAAAGTTACTTTGCATATCAATTGGATCGCTATGCTTGTGTGTACATGGAAAAGCTTTCTGAGCTGTTAGATTTATCACCAAGAACATACTTTAGAGCTCCGCGCAGACCTCTTGCGCACGAGATCTATTAGTCCGAGTCCCACCAATAAAAAAAGGCGCTTCATCAGCGCCTTTTTTTTGTCTTAAAGCTAATTTTTATAATTATCTGATTACTTTATACTTCAACAACTGTTCTTTAATTTCCGCAACTGTTGCTGAGTTCCCACGAGCCATCAAAAATTCTGTGACTACGCGAATGCCTTCCATATCCTGCGCATCCAAACGAGCTGTTGCGTGCACAACATCCTTCTTTTCGGTTGCGGCTACTGTTTGATCGGCGCTTTCGTTAGAACCCACGATGCCTGTATCCGTTGGCATTTCAGCAAGGGAGTGGACTTGAGACTGGCTGTCCGCAGGTGCTTGTTTCGCTTCCTCTAAAACATCACGAGCTTCTTCCAACTGAGCTTTTTGCGAGTCACTTAAACCGTCTTCAGCTGACAAAGTATCTCCGCTTAACAATCCCTTAGTTTGTAAACGCAGGCCCGTGACGACTTGGCGTAAAATCAGTTTCGCTTGATCTACGTCCTCAGATGTTGAAAAAGACGTTTTATCAAGATAAACGGTCTTAGCCGTTTGGAAAGCGGTATACCCAACCTTCCCAGCCTCTGCACGAGTGGTTGCCAATACAGTAGCATCGGGATTTTTACCGTACAACGAGACGGTGACCCAACGGTGTGACTTGATGAACTGATCCATACCAAAAGTATCAGCTTGTTGTTCTCTTATATTTTTTAAGATGAATTCTACGATGTCACCGTAAGACTTTACGCCACTTAGGCTCAACTCTTCTTCCTTAATGGCGGATTCTGATTGAACTTTTTTAGCGGCGATGGAGGCATTTTGACCCGCACCTTTGCCAGCAACACGGACGTTGCTTGACTGACTAGTTTCCTTACAGCCTGACAAAATTTGTAAGCAAATAATGGCACTAATTACAGGAAAAGCGATGCGTTTCATATGAATCTCCTGGTCTAAGACCTCAATAGGTATCTATCAAGGTCTGTGCCAAAAAATCCTAGTTTCTATTAAAGATAATAACGAAATCCTTAGGGCCGGTTTGATCCACAGCCCCTGAGTACTTGTTGGCCTCAAACTTTTTGCGATAAGTTTTACGGGCCATATTGCGAACAATGCACCCCAAGGGGCTGGTTCCGGCCGGGTCTACACCACCACCATCAAGGCATTTTGGATCGAAGGTGCCCTCTTGCTCTCGGGTAAGGGGGAACTTTGTAATCGAAATGCTGGTAACATCTAACTTATACTCCGTTTTCAAACGATTAACGGGATTACCGGGTAACAACTGGGAAGCATAGATATTAGGAACAACAATTGCGACACGCATCCCCTGCTCTCTGGCCTTTTTAATACCCTCCACCAGGCGAGGCATATCTTCTTTCATCGGAATGTAAATGCCCGTATTAAAAAGTTCCACATAAGGAAGCATCGGTTCAACGATCAACATCTCGTATTTAGAACCGGCTTCTTGATTGGCTTCAAAAAGACCACGGATCAACTCCATGTCCTCTGTATGTCCCGGAGTCACCCCAAGCACCATGATCGGAGCGGCCTTGATTTCGTCCTTAAGAGTGTCAAAAACCTGCTTACCAAAATCTTCGGGAACTGAAACCTGACTAAAATTGATCTTTGGAATGGACTCGGGTCCCACAGAAAAAGTCATGGAAAAATAGATACCTAGAGCAACAACCGCGATAGCGCCAAGCCAATATAAGTACTTCATAGGACTATTGACCTAGCATCGCTGACCCATCATGGCAAGGCTCATTGTATTCTGATAAAATTGTGCTAAGTTGCGACAATTACAGAGGACTTGATCCTAATCAGACAGGTACCGAACATATGAATGCGACGAAAAAGAACTCGGAAACGAACTCATCATTTTCTTATCTTATTATTGGCTCTGGCCGCGTCGCCCGCCATTTAAGTCATTATTTTAATCTGTTAAATATCAATTATAAATCCTGGGATCGAGCTCAAGACCCTCATGCTTTGCGCGTAAAGGTCTTAGAAGCCAGTCATATTTTGCTCGCAATTTCTGACGGCGCTTTAGCTGGATTTTATCGTCAGCACTTAGAAGGACACGAAAAAATCGTCGTGAACTTTTCCGGGGCTCATCAAATTGAGGGGATGATTTCTGCACATCCTTTAATGACATTTGGAAATGATCTCTATGAGTTGGATTTTTATAAAAAGATCCACTTCACACTGACAGGGGCATCAGCTCTGGATGAGGCCCTGCCTGGCTTGCCCAACTCTTATTCTTGGCTACCATCAGCACAGAAGGCTCTCTATCACACTTATTGTGTGATGGGCGGGAACTTCGTAACTTTGTTGATCTCTAAAATGCTCTCTGGTTTCGCCACGATGAAGATCCCCGCAGAGGCGGCCCATCTTTACGTAGAAAAAGTCATTGAAAACACCTTTGCCAATCCCGATGGAGCCCTTACGGGTCCTTTAGTTCGCAAGGATGCAGAAACTGTCGCAAAGAATTTGAAGGCTTTAGAAAATGATCCCACAAAAGAGATCTACGAAGCGTTCCTAAAAACCTACTGGCCGGATTATCCGCGAAAGTGAGGCCGTTATGAAATCTATTCTCGACTTCCAGGAAAAGAAAAATAAAAAACAAAAGATCTCTATGATCACTTGTTATGACTACACCTTCGCTAGCATCTTAGCTGAAAGTCATATTGATTGCTTGCTGGTTGGTGATTCTTTGGCCAACACCATGCACGGCTTTCCCACGACTCTGAATGCCACTGTTAACATGATGGCATTACATATAGCTGCGGTAGCTCGTGGAGCTGGTCAGAAGAAGTTCATCGTCGGTGACTTACCCTTCATGGCAAATCGCAAGGGACTTACTGCCAGCATGACCAACGCTGAAAAAATCATGCGCGCAGGGGCTCACGCCGTGAAGCTCGAAGGTGGTGATGAGTTCACTTATAAACTTGTCGCTCACCTTGTCGGCTCGGGCGTGCCTGTGATGGGACACCTGGGTCTGACACCCCAATCTGTACATCAACTGGGCGGCTTCAAAGTTCAGGGACGTGACGAAAAGGCTCAGGCAAAAATTAAGGAACAAGCTTTGCGCTTACAAGAAGCCGGCGCTTTCTGCATTGTGCTTGAATGTGTCCCTTCTAAATTGGCAGCGGAAATCACAAAATCTTTAGATATTCCCACGATTGGGATTGGTGCGGGCCCTGATACAGACGGCCAAGTATTAGTTCTTCAAGATATGTTGGGCATGAATCAGGGCTTTAAGCCTAAGTTCTTAAAAACGTACTTCAACGGCTTTGAGGCAATCAAAGATGTCTTTAACAGATATCACGATGAAGTCGTGAATGTTGATTTCCCGACCGAGAAAGAGAGCTATTCATGATTCAAGTTTTACGCTCTCCGCAGGAATTTAAAACCTGGCGCAAAAAACAAAACGGCTCCGTGGGCTTCGTTCCCACTATGGGAGCCTTACACTCTGGTCACGAAGAATTGCTCAAACGCGCACGCCAAGACAACGACATCGTGGTCCTTTCTATTTTTGTTAACCCGACCCAATTCAACGATCCTAAAGATTTTGAAAAATACCCCCTGACTTGGGACGCTGATCTGGCCATGGCAGAGGCCAATAAGGTCGATGCGATTTTGTATCCCCGTTATCCAGATATGTATCCAGACAATTATCGCTACAAAGTCACTGAAAACGAGTATTCCAATCTGCTGGATGGCGCCCACCGTCCGGGCCACTTCGATGGCGTTTTATCGGTGGTCATGAAACTGTTCAACATTGTATCTCCTCAGAAGGCCTACTTTGGTGAAAAAGATTTCCAACAAATGACTTTGATTAAAGGCATGGTGGAAAGCTTCTTTATGAACCTTGAGATTGTCCCGGTCCCTACCGTGCGCGAAACAGATGGCCTGGCAAAAAGCTCTCGCAACGTTCGTCTGACGCCACAAGAACGGGAACTCGCTCCGATCATTTACCAAACTATCAAAACAGCTCCAAACGCAGAGGCCGCGACTGAAGCGTTAACTTCTGCAGGTCTTAAGGTGGATTATGTCACCGATATCGGTTCACGCCGTTTTGTCGCCGCCCACCTGGGAGCAGTAAGGTTGATTGACAATGTCGAAATCTAAAATCCTTTTCATGATGACGGGTTCCATTGCATGCTACAAAGCCTGTCAGGTGGTCTCTCGTCTTATGCAAAATAATTGCGAAGTCCAAGTCGTCATGACGTCATCGGCTTTGAAGTTTGTCGGCAATGCCACTCTTGAGGGTCTTACGGGCAAACCGGTTATCAGCGATATGTACCTCCAAGGTAATGTCATGGATCACATTCACCTGATGCGTTGGGCAGATTTGATTTTGGTTGCCCCGGCGACAGCGAATTTCATCAACAAAGCCGCTCAAGGCATTGGCGATGATCTGGTTTCAACATTGTTTTTGGCTCATGACTTCAAAAAGCCATTTCTCTTAGCACCCGCCATGAATACCAGCATGTACATGCATCCCGTGACTCAAAAGTCTCTAGAGACTTTAAAATCCTTTGGCTTGCAAATCTTAGACTCGGCCTCAGGAATCTTGGCCTGTGGTGAAGAAGGCTATGGCAAACTTTTAGATCCAGATGAGATTTTAAAAATCACCCTGGCCGAACTCAATAAATCTACGGAAAATCTAACGACTCATGGCCGCACCGTACAGTCCTCGGAATTTTCTAAAGTGAAGGTCTTAGTCACAGCCGGCGGCACACAAGAACCTATTGATACCGTTCGTACCATCACCAATTTAAGCTCGGGCCGTACCGGTATTTCGTTGGCGGAATATTTAAGCCAAATGGGTTTTGATGTCACTTTACTGCAAGCCCATGGCACCGCTAAGGCTGAACACGTTACTCACCGTGATTTTTTCACCAGCTTTGCAAGTCTTGACGAAAAAATGCGTCACTATTTATCAACAGAGAATTTTTCTCACGTGATTCATGCCGCTGCCGTCAGCGACTATTCTGTCGATCACATCGAGGTCAATGGCCATAGCTATCGTCCACTCGAGGTGAAAAAGGTCAGCTCCGACGCAGAAACCATGAATGTGGTTCTAAAGCGCAATCCTAAAATTGTGGATCACCTTAAAGAATATTCTCGCAACAAAGATCTTAAGGTTGTGGCGTTTAAACTGACTAGCCATGCAACCCCGGAACAAAAGCTGGCGGCCGTGAATAAGCTATTCACCGCCTCCCATGCCGACTATGTGGTTCACAATGATTTGACTGATATCGACATCGTCAACAGAACCCATAAGTTCACGTTATTTAATCATGAAAGTTTTTTGACTTGTGAAAGTCTGGATCAACTTACAAGCGAGCTGGTTCGTGTTCTGCTTCCTAAGGATAATGTATGATTTTATGTCTTGATGTGGGTAACACCCAAATTTACGGCGGACTATTTGATAAAGACAGAATGGTGCTGTCTTTCCGCAAGAACTCTAAAAGCGGTGCTTCCTCGGATGAAACTGGTATCTTTTTACGCACGGCTATCCGAGAAAACGGATATGACCCGACTCAAGTAAAACAGATTGCGATCTGCAGTGTGGTCCCCGAAGTGATCTACTCCCTTCGTGGGGCTTGCATGAAGTATTTCAATATTAATCCTTTTATTTTACAAGCGGGCGTAAAAACGGGCCTGCGCGTGAAGTATCGCAATCCCTTGGAGGTCGGTGCAGACCGCATTGCCAACTCCATCGCAGGAACCCACTTATACCCTCACAAGAATCTGATTATCGTGGATCTAGGGACTGCGACCACATTCTGTGCCGTTACTAAGGAAAAAGATTATCTTGGAGGTTCGATCATCGCAGGCCTTCGCCTGTGTATGGAGGCTTTAGAAGCCAAAACCGCAAAGCTACCATCCGTCGAAATCGTATCGATGCATGAAGCATTAGGCCGTTCCACGATAGAAAGCCTGCAATCGGGTTTATACTATGGACATTTAGGCGCAATGAAAGAGATCATCGCCAAAATTACCAAAGAGTGCTTCCAGGATGAAAAACCATTGATCATCGGCACGGGCGGTTTTTCGTCATTATTTGAAAAAGAAAAATTATTTGATGTTGTTATCCCCGACCTTGTTTTGAAAGGTATGCTGATTGCACTTCAGCATAATGCTTAGGAGTTTTTATGAATATATCCATGTTAAGAACTAAAATCCATCGCGCCACTGTTACCGGAGCTGACCTTGATTACGAAGGCTCTGTCAGCATTTGCCCTGATTTAATCAAAGCATCGGGGTTGTTGATTAATGAGCGCGTTGACATCTACAATTGCAATAACGGTGCGCGGTTTTCCACCTATGTGATCAAAGGCGACAAAGGGGAGATCTGCCTGAATGGGGCAGCTGCTCGTCACGTGCAACGTGGTGATTTGGTTATCATCTGCTCTTATTGCGGAATGAGCCTTGAAGAAGGTAAAGTCCATGAACCCGCAGTCGTTTTTGTCGATGCCAAAAATCGTGTAAAGACGAAACGCAAAGAAGACAGCAAGAATAATAAGAAAAAGAAAAAATAGGATCCATGGGAATTACTCTATTACAGCTTCAGGACGGACATAAGGCCTTTGGTTCCAGGACTCTTTTCGATCAAGCAACCTTTGCAATCAACGAAGGCGAACACATTGGCGTTATTGGTCCCAATGGGGCTGGTAAAACAACTCTTTTCAAAATCCTCGTAGATCAAGAACACTTGGACGATGGTATTGTCACAAAATCTCAGCAACTCCGCCTAGGATACCTGGAACAGGAATCCGACTGGAGTATTTCTGAAAAGGTTGAAGACTATCTGGAAAAGAACTGCCTGACTCCCCTCTGGGAGCTGAAGCAGTTCGGGCTGAAGCTCGGACTTACAGAAAAACATTTTCAATCCTACCTCAAAGAGCTTAGCGGTGGTTACCGCATGCGCGTGAAGCTTTTGTATCTTATTGGTCAAGAGCCGAATCTATTGTTACTGGATGAACCGACGAACTTTTTGGATTTAGAAACTTTGTTGGTTCTGGAAAGCTTTCTTCAGGAGTACAAAGGTGCATTCCTGTTAATTTCCCATGACCGCGAATTCCTTCGCCGCGTGACGGATCATATTTTGGAAGTTGAAGCGGGCGACATCGTGAAGTTTGCCGGAAACTTGGATGATTACTTTGAACAAAAAGCCATGCTGGCTGAAGTATTACAAAAACAAGCCCTAAGCCAATCGGCAAAACGTAAATCTATTATGGATTTCGTGACTCGCTTCGGAGCCAAAGCCACCAAAGCCCGCCAAGCACAAAGTCGACTAAAGGCTTTAGAGAAAATGGAAGTCATCGAAATTAAGGCCGCACCCACGCATTCGCATATTCACATTCCCCCGCCCAGTCCCACTGGGAAAATGATTCTGGAAGTGGAAAATGCCGATTGCGGCTATGGTGAAAACGTCATTCTAAAAGACGTCACCCTACGCCTGGAGCGAGGAAACCATCTTGGCATCGTGGGTCTTAATGGCGCCGGAAAATCGACTTTGTTAAAGTCGCTGGGTGAACAGATACCTTTTCTTAAAGGTTCTATCAAATGGGGCCATCAAGTCAGTCTGTCTTACTTTGCACAACACACCCCTGAAGCTCTCAATCCGGAACACACTGTGATCGAAGCCTTGGCCTCGTTAGCACATAAAGAAGTCATTCAACAGGATGTTTTAAATATCGCCGGAAGTTTACTTTTTAGTGGCGATGCTGTTCATAAAAAAATCAAGGTCCTGTCGGGCGGTGAAAAGTCGCGCGTGGCCCTTGGCCAAATTCTGTTACAAAAATCACCTTTGCTTTTACTTGATGAACCGACGAATCACTTGGATTTTGACACAGTGGAAGCGTTGACGACAGCACTGGAAAGATATGAAGGGACTATTATCACTGTCAGCCATGACCGCGGATTTATCGGACGCGTGGCCAATAAGATTCTAGAAGTGAATCATGGTAAACTGACTTTGTATCCGGGAACTTATGACGAATACGTCTGGAGTTTGCAAAAAGGCTATTTGGCAGAGCGCACTTTCGATGTCCCACAAACGGCAGTCAAAGCCGACTCTACCGAGGAAGCACAGCCTAAATTCAACTATAAAGAAGAACGCAAGCGCCTGGACGGATTAGTTAAAAAAGCTCAAAAAATCATCGAGGACAGCGATAAAAAGATTCAAGAACTCTCTAAAAAAAGAGATACTTTGAATGAATCGTTAATTAATGGCTCTGGCAATGCCGCAGTTTTGGCTCGGGATCTTCATGAAGTCAGCGGACTGATCGAGGAAATGGAAACAAACATGTTGCAGGCGATGGAAGACCAGCACCAGTATGAAAACGAGCTTAAAAAACTAATAGGTTAGAATTCATGATGAAGAAGATTTTATTAGCGTCGCTATTCTTGTTTGTTGTTGGCTGTGCCAGTTTTTTGAAACGTCAAGAGTGTGACAAAATCAACTGGTACAAACACGGCGAAGAAATCGCGTTGCGCGGAGAATGGTTGAACGCGGACACTCAATTGAATGAATGCCGTGCTGCTGAAGCCGAAATTAGCGAAAGCAAATTGGATCAAGGCTTCAAAGCAGGCCGTGAAAAATACTGCACCACTGAAAACTCATATGCCGTTGGACGTGTTGGTGACGGTTTTTCTAAAGACCTGTGCGACAGTCCTCAACAAAGCTCGCTGATAAGTTCACACAAAAGAGGTTTGAACGACTATTGCTCTAAAGCCAATGGTTACAACGCTGGTGTCTCTGGCAAAAAATATAAAAACAACTGCTCTTTGGATTTAGAAGCCGGCTTTTTGCCTGAATATAAAAAGGGCCGACTCAAGTACGTGCAATCACAAATCCAAATTTTAGAACAGCGTCGCCGGGATGATCAAACAGCTATTTCGAACAAACATATTCAGTTGAGCGGCGCCAGAACTGAGCTAAATTCCTATCAAATGCGTCGCACTTGGCTTGAATCCCAGCGCTCTTTTGCCTTGAGCGCGAACAACCAATCTGAAGTCTTCCGAATGAATTCCGAAATCGACGAGATGAGCCGTTCCATCACGAACTCCCAATCATCGATCAATCGAATTCAGGGTGACATTACTCAACTGGAAAATGATCAAAGGCAAATTGACCAACAAGTAACCGCCTATAAAAACGAGATGGCGGGACTATAAGACAGGGCTCTCCGACTTAGCTGAGAGCCCCTGCATTGAATCTTCAGAATCTAAACCACTCGATTGCATCAACAAACGCTTTGGGCTGATAAGCTGCCGCCTGGGCATTCCAGCGTACTTCCTGCCAGCCTAAGCTACGAAACGATGGATTATCGACATCACGTTTTTGAATAAATGAAGCCACATCCGCAACCGATGCCAACTCATCTCGCTTCATCAACAGTGACGGTAAATGAAACTGTACGAACGCGACACCTTTGTTTTGAATCCCAAAGCCCTCTGCACCTGTCGTCAGATATTGATCGTAATGCAAAACTTTTTTCAAGTCACAGTGATCTACAACCAAAAGCTTCTCGGTCATTTCTGCATAATCGATGACATAGCTAAAGTTATATCCACCGCATTTTTCAACAATGGTTCTGTTGGCTTTGATTTGCCCAAACGAACTTAAAGGAATTGGAAATTTCGAAGGAAGCATCCATAGATTTTTATCATCGCGTAAAGCAATTTGCAGATTGGTTTGTGAATTTGCTCGATTCAAAAACTCTTTAAATATTTTCGAATCACTGTTTATTGATGTTTGGCTTACGTACAAGACATCAAATGATGCTTCCGCAAATGCATCCTGAAAACCGTTCCCACGAAGTTCATTTGTGAAATTAGAAACAAACATCCTGTGCGTTGGCGAATCTTTAATACTTCCAGTGCTCGCTAAAAAAAGACTGATGTTTTTGACGGCTTCCGCAGCTCTCCCAAGGGTCGTAGGACTAAAAGAACCAATAGTAGCTAGCTCCGTGTTGTGATCGGAACTAAGGATAGTTGCCAAATTTCGAGTAAACCCAAAACGATCCCGGACCCCGAGGGCTTTATAAGAATTGATCCAACTTGTAACCAACAAAGGTCGCAGACTCATCTCTGTAACTTGATCATCTAAGGACGCGACGTCGCTTTCAGCTCCCTGACAAACCAAAAAATGCTCAGATCGCTTCCACGGAGACTCACAGTAAGATTTAGAGGCCTTGATTACAAAGGGCCACTTCACCTTATGCAAGGAGGTCGTGATGTGTGTTTTTGGATCGCCAATATCAAGATCCCCATGTTCCAAATACAGAGCGAAGTCTGTAACCACTTCTTCCATCAGATCTTGCTGCGCAAAAGGATTACTAATGCGCTCGCGATACCAGATCTTCGCCAGGCCTTTTTCTAAGTGGCCCGGCGCTTCGAGTAACTTTTGGCCGATGTATAGGCGGTGATTTTGGATTTTAAAAACATAAGGATGATCATTCAGGATCGTGACTTGAACCTTTCTGTGGAAGGGCTCAATGCTTCCCAAAACTCGTTCAATGCGCTCAATACGCGTGTTCAGATCCCTAACATGGTCCCCAAAATAAGTGCTATAAGGAGTTTCCTTGTTCAATGCGCACCGATAAACGAAGTCCTCCTGCCGCCCCGAGGTTCTGTCAATTTTTTCGACAACCTTGGAATCGATACAGAGAGGCCTTTTCGTCATCTGAATGACTGTCAGGCTAAGTAGGCCAAAACACGCGAATGGTAGATAAGTAAGCCAACGTGAGAGCATAGTGTTCAACACGATTGCAAAACGTGGACCTCCTCAATACCGATATTTTTTAGAAAAACTTCATCATGAGAAACTACCAGCAGAGCTCCTTGATAAGCTAGCAAGGCCTGCTCAAGGACCTCTAGACTTTGAATATCCAAATTGTTTGTCGGCTCATCCAAGATCACAAACTGTGGGGATTGAGCCGCCAATAAGATCTTCGCCAATGCAGCTTTTAGCTTTTCACCGCCGCTTAACAGCTTTACGGAACGATGGACGTCCTCGCCAAAAAACTGAAACCGCGCCAGTTCATTACGAAGCTCTATAGCCCCTCGATCAGAAACAGCCATCAGATTTTCTAAGACGGTCTTATCAAAATCTAAAACAGAATACTCTTGATCTAGCAGCGCCGTAGGAAGTTCTGCCTTTTTAAGATGACCAGTCATCTGACCCGCCGGGGAAGCTCCCGAACTTAACAGAAGATCAATCAAAGTGGATTTCCCAGAGCCATTATTGCCGGCCAAAGCCCACCGCGCAGATCCTCTCATATAGAGGCTTAAATTTTCCCGCCATAGATTTCTGCTACCAAAGGAAAAGTTAAAGTCCTCAATACTAAATATGAATTTGCCCTCGGCTACAGAAGTCCCCGGAAGCTCAAGCCCCATTTGGGTTTCCTTCTTCATATTCATATAATGTTGGGAAAAACTCTGTTGGGCTTTTTCCACAGCTTTATCCTCTTGAACGTGGATTTTCCCGTGGGTTACTTGAGCACTTCGCTTACGAGCTCCTAATAAAATCTTGGGCATGCCTCCCCGCGTGGCCGCCTCTGCGCCTCGACGCATGCGTTTTTCTTGGTCATCCATTTTTTCATGAAGCTCTGTCTCAGACTTTTTTTTATCACGGCGCAAACGATCTAAAGTTTCTTTTTCTAGCTCTCGTTCCGCATTTTTTCGACCTTCATAGAAACTATAGTTACCACCATAAGAAGACATTCCTTGATTTGAAAGCTCCAGGATCTGATCGACCTTATCTAAAAGCTCCCGATCATGGCTGATCACCAACAGAGGCTCTCTGTACTGCTCGACAAAGGCGTAAATCACTTCGCGCGCCTGCCTATCAAGATTGTTCGTCGGCTCATCCAAAATCAGCAATGCCGCTGGTGTCGCCAACGACCGCGCAATTCGTAGACGAGTCCACTCACCCCCACTTAAGACCGCTACGGGTTTCTCCAGGTCGATATGCTCCAACAAAGGTCCCCAGACAGAGGGGGCTGCAAACGGACTTTCCCACAATGTACTAAGGTACTGAATTCCCGGGCCCTCGGGACGATCCTCGCTTTGCTTAAGATAGACCACATCACCAGTTATGATGATGTGGCCGTAGGTGGCCTCTTCCAGCCCTACTAATATTTTTGCTAAGGTGGATTTTCCCACGCCATTTGGGCCCACTAAGCCATAACAATGCGCTGCTAAGGTAAAACTAAGATCCGAAAATAGTTTTTTACCTTGAGGAAACTCAAAGCCTAAGGACCTTACGGTCACTTGCGATAAATTGTGCTGCATAATATCCGTCACCAGCTCAGAGCGAGCTTAAATAGGTTTCTTTAAATAAGGGGTTGCGACGGATTTAATTTCTCATAGACACCAGATTGCTCCGGCTGGCCCAGTATAACAGACCCCCAGACCATTTTTCAAGGGCCACTTTTGATTTGGATCTGTCTCATGATAAGATCAGAGGTCATGAACAAGCTTTTAATCATTCAGCACGAAGACAAAACTTCTCCGGGAACGACATTAGACTGGGCTCAACAAAACGACATTGACGTTGATCACTGGCATCCTGCCCAGGCACGCCCCTTTCCGCATCATGCTGAATACAAAGCTGTCATTATTTGTGGCGGCAGTATGGATACCTTTGAAGAAGACAAACATCCTTGGCTGCGCGAAGAAAAAATCTTCATCCGTTCATTGATTGATCATAACAAAAAGATCTTCGGCATTTGCTTGGGTTCTCAGCTCTTAGCGGAAGCTCTAGGGGGACAAGTTCATCAGCATCACGGTTGGGAGATCGGTTTCGTCCCGGTTGTCACGGGACCCGGACCCGACGAAATTCTTCACGTCATGCAATCTCACCGCTATACCTTTACGTTACCACCGGGAGCTGACCTGATCGCGTCAAATGACTTCTGTCGTAATCAAGCTTACACCTTTGGCGATAACATCATCGCAACACAGTTTCACCCCGAAGCGACAGTGGAATGGATCACTCGCAAAGCTCATAGTATAAATCCAGAACGTCAGGGCCAAGTGCAAACCAAAGAGGAACTTCTTGCCTCAGCACACTTGCAAAAGCCCTTACAGGATTGGTACTTCAAACAACTTGATAGATGGTTTAAATAGATTGATTTTAAGGATATTAGACTTTACCTAGCGGCTTGAGCCTTCCGACTTTGCCAACTTTCGAAGGCAAGGTGTGCTGAATCTTTTCAGACATCCAAGGATCAATTGCTAAGAGCTTATCTAAATTTAAACCGGTTTTGATTCCCATACCGTGAAACATGTAAACGACGTCTTCGGTCGCCACATTTCCTGTTGCGCCTGGAGCATATGGGCAACCACCCAAGCCACCAAGGCTGGTATCAAAAACACGAACGCCGACATCATGAGCGGCAAGGATATTCGCCAACGCCTGACCACGAGTATCGTGGAAATGGCCTGCTAGTTTTTTAACTGGGACAACTTTTTTAAGCTTACGGAATAAAGAACGAACCTGCCCTACGTTTGCAACACCAATAGTGTCGCCGATAGATAGTTCATATACGCCCAACTTATGCATGCGCTGAGCAAGTTTAACGACCCGAGCTTCTGGCACTTTACCTTCAAACGGGCAACCAAAGCAGGTTGAAAGATAGCCACGAACTTTGATCTTGTGTTCTTTCGCCAATGCCATCACCGGCTCAAAACGTTTGAAACTTTCATCAATCGTACAATTGATATTTTTCTTAGAGAAGGATTCAGAACATGCCGCAAAGATCGCAATCTCTTTCACGCCGCTGGCGATGGCATCCATCATTCCACGTTCGTTAGGAACCAATACAGAAAATTCAGTTTTCTTTGGAATCTGCCCTGACTTTTGCAAAGCAAAAGCCTTCGCGACTACTTCCGCTGTGCCCGCCATTTGCGGTACCCATTGCGGAGAAACAAACGCACCGATTTCCACGCGCTTTGTTCCAGCCTCGATCAGTCGACGTGCAAACTCGACACGCGTATCAGCATCCAAAACGTGTTTCTCGTTTTGAAGTCCATCACGAAGTCCCATTTCTACGATTACGACTGAATTTTTGCTCATAAGTGTTTATCTATTTTAAAAACCTTTGGTCTTATCTATTCGGCAGCTGGCTTAATTTTCACAAGGACTTTGCCCAAAGCAACCTGTTCCCCGACAGTGCAAGAGACAGAATCAATGCTTCCGGCAATATCACTCTTCAAAGTGTACTCCATTTTCATCGCTTCCATCACGAGGACCGCTTGTCCGGCTTTAATCTCAGTTCCAGATTGTACTAATATTTTCGTAATTTTACCTGGCATCGGAGCTGCTACTGTATCAGAAGACCCACCAGCGCCTGCTTTCTTACGCGACTTTCGTCCGGCTCCAGTATCCAGGGTAAAAGTTCGGCCATTTGCATGAACCCACAAAGTTCCCTTCATGAGCTGCGCTTGCACCGTATGGTCGACACCGTCGATTCTAACTTTGACTTCCATTAGATACCTCTCCAGAAAGATGCCCAGGGTGAATTTATCGCTGCAACAGTTCCACCGGAGTGAGCTGAGGCCACACCGCGAGCATGCAATAAAGCTTCTGCTGCGATCTTCTTTTCAACATCCGTCAACTCAGGTTCTTTCAAAGCATCCGCAAAATACGTTTCGATAAAACGGGTCGTCATCGTGCCCATGACAAATTCTTTGTGCGAAAGAATTTCAATCAAGTATGGAATGTTGGTATGAACACCGAACACCACCGAGTCTTTCAACACACGGATCATTTTCTGAATCGCACGTGGACGGCTTTCATCCCAGACAATCACTTTCGCAATCATTGGATCGTAATAAGGAGTGATGGTGTCACCCTCATCAAAGCCATATTCATAACGACGACCTGGCCCCTCTGGCCAAGTTACCTGGCCCAATACACCAGTCGAAGGAACGCCCCCCATATAAGGGTTTTCAGCATAGATACGACATTCAATTGAATGACCGCTGGCAATGCGAATATTTTTTGAGTCGTGCAAGAAGTCACCTTGCGCCGTCAGGATTTGCATTTTTACTAAGTCAATTCCCATCACTTCTTCGGTCACAGGATGTTCAACTTGCAAACGCGTGTTTACTTCAAGCAAATAAAATTCACCGTCTTGTAAGAGGAATTCGACAGTCCCAGCACCTTTGTATTTACCCAAAGTGGCAATGGCACAAGCGGCTTCACCCATGCGACGACGAAGTTCATCGTTCAAAGAAGGTGACGTCGCTTCTTCAATAATTTTTTGATGACGACGTTGAACTGAACATTCGCGGTCAAAGAAATGGATCACGTGACCAGAGCTATCACCGAAGACTTGGAATTCTATATGCTTTGCACGGTCTAAGTACTTTTCCAAAAACACTTTAGGCGAACCAAATGCAGATAGAGCTTCGCGCTGTGCAGATTCAATAAGTTCAGCAGCGTCTTCAGAATTTTTAATAAGCTTCATACCGCGACCACCGCCACCAGCAGCAGCCTTTACGATCACCGGATAACCAATACCTTCAGCTTCTTTAATCAAGTGACTTACAGATTGGTCTTCACCTTGATACCCTGGCACCAAGGGCAAACCCGCTTTTTTAGCCAACTCTTTGCAATGAACTTTGTCGCCTAATGAACGAATAGATTCGGCAGAAGGTCCAATGAATGTCAGTCCTGCTTTTTCTACGGCTTCGGCGAAATCTGCGTTTTCAGAAAGAAAACCAAAACCCGGATGAACAGCTTGAGCTCCGCCCGCCAAAGCACCATCGATGTTGGCTTTGATGTTCAAATAACTTTCTGCGGTTGGAGCGGGTCCAATGCAAATTGTCTTTGTCGCCATTCTGTATGCGCGAGAGTTAATGTCTGCTTCGGAATGCAAAAGAACGGTTTCAATTCCCAACTCTTCGCAAGCTTTAATAATACGAACAGCAACCTCACCGCGGTTGGCGATTGCAATTCGAGAGAATTTTGTAGTCAATTTAGCCATGGTGCAAAAGCTCCAAATTATTGAGCTTTTACCTATAATCTTGATTTAGAGGGAAGGCAACGAAAAGGCGCTCCCGAAGGTGATCAAGGCAGACCCTTTTGGCTATGAGAAAGTGTCGTTCCAAAGGATGCCACCATCACGCAACCAATAGCTGCCCATTGCATCGGGGCAAGTTGTTCATTTAACAACAACAACCCCGAAAGAGCCGCCGCTGCGGGTTCTAAGCTCATTAATATTCCAAAGGTTTTCGATGGCACCAGCCTGATTGCTTTCATCTCCAACGAATAAGGCAAAGCACTCGACAAGATTGCCACAGCAAAAGCGATCAAAACCGTTTTCACTGACAAGGTCGCCCAGGGCACCGCATGAACTGTCATGGGCGTGATCGAAACTGCTGCGGCCATCATACCCCAAGCCGTCGCACGACCTCCGGTAATGTGCCCCCCCAACTTTTTCGCAAAAATAATATAGAAGCCCCAGCAAACCCCAGCGGCCAAAGCAAAAAGAACTCCGACAACATCAACGCTTCCAGAAAAATCCGTGTGAGGCAGAATCATCACAATTCCCGCAGCCGCTAAAAGAGCCCAGATAAAATCCACACCTTTTCGCGAGGAAAGAATTGCAACCCCGAGTGGACCGATGAACTCCAAAGCCACGGCAATTCCCAAAGGAATCCGCGCCAAAGCTTGATAAAATAACCAGTTCATCATCCCTAAGGACAGCCCATAAATAGCAATATATTGAAATGCTTTTAAAGAAAGGCGATGACGCCACGGACGCCAGATACCGAACAAAACAATCGCAGAAAACCACACGCGAAAGAACGTCGTGCCATCAGCTCCAATAATTGGGAAAAGTTGTTTCGCAAAGGCGGCTCCTCCTTGGATGGAAAAGATCGCCCCAAAAATCCAAAGAATGGCTATGTTCGCCATGATGGTTCGCGTTTTTCCAAAAAGGATTTAAGCCCTTCCTGTCCTTCCGCGCTGGCGCGACGTTCAGCGATTAAATTTGTCGTGCGATCGCGCTGTTGTTCCCAAGTCATATTGCCAATATCGTTCAGCAACTTTTTGGTTTCACGAACAGCTTCCGGACCACATTGCATATAGTTTTGAATCACTTTTTGAATCGCATTGTGACCTTCACCAGCCGCAACAACATCAGTGACAAGCCCCGCCTGTTGCGCAGTGTGCGCATTAAAAACGACGGCAGAAAGCATCAAGGGACGAACCTTACCCGGGATAGTTTTACGTTGTACAAAGGAACTGATCACCGCCGGTGCGATCCCCAATTTCACCTCGCTGAAACAGAACTGAGTTCCCTCTTCAGCGATCACTTCGTCACAGGCAGCAAGCAACCCCAAAGCGCCGCCAAAGGCCGCACCATGGACCAAACCAATAACAGGCAAGGTGCATTTCGCAATTGCCTCAAACATTCCAAATAATTTTACAGAGTCTTCGCGATTTTGGATGAACGAAAAATTCACCATTTCGCGCATCCAATTTAAATCCGCACCCGCGCAGAAGGATTTGCCTTCCCCTTGCAAAACCACGGAACGCAAATCTTTGCGCGCATTCAAATCATGAAAGATTTGGGTGATTTCTGCAATCATCTCTGGGTTAAAGGCATTGCGCACATCGGGCCTATTCAGTTTCACATAGGCCACATGATTCATTTCTGCGACAACAACGAATTTCATAACTCTCCCAAGTTTGCCGACTCCGACGAAGTCGGAGTGTAAACCAGATTACATTCTGAATACGCCTTGAGATTTTTCACCCCAAGACTTATTCAAACTTGCTGCAATTCCCAAAGCCAACACACGACGTGTGTCTGCCGGATCAATGATGCCATCATCCCACAAACGAGCACTTGAGTAATATGCAGAGCTTTCATGATCATACTTCTCTAAAGTAGGACGTTTGAACTCTGCTTGTTCAGCAGCACTCATTTGTTGTCCTTTAGCAGCCATTTGATCCATTTTAACTGTCAAAAGAACGTTGGCAGCTTGCTCGCCACCCATCACGCTGATCTTAGCATTCGGCCACATCCACAACTGACGGGGTTGATAAGCACGACCGCACATACCATAGTTACCAGCTCCGTAAGAACCACCAATAACTACTGTGAATTTCGGAACATGAGCATTGGAAACGGCCATAACCATTTTTGCCCCGTGTTTTGCAATCCCTTCAGTTTCATATTTTTTTCCAACCATGAAACCCGTGATGTTTTGCAAAAAGATCAATGGAATCTCGCGCTGCTCACAAAGTTCGATGAAGTGAGCTGCCTTTTGAGCACTTTCACTAAATAACACACCATTGTTTGCGATAATACCAACAGGCATACCCCAGATATGAGCAAAGCCTGTGACAAGAGTTTTTCCGTAAAGAGCCTTAAATTCATGGAAACGAGAACCATCCACCAAGCGAGCAATCACTTCGCGCACATCAAATGGTACGCGGCTGTCTTTAGGAATCACGCCATAGATTTCTTTCGAATCAAAGAGCGGTTCTTCCACTGGTAAGATGTTCATTTTCACAGATTTCTTGTGATTTAAGTGAGCCACGATAGAACGCGTAATTTCAACGGCATGCTGATCGTCTTCTGCGAAATGATCTGTTACGCCTGAGCTTTCACAGTGGACTTGTGCGCCACCTAGTTCTTGCGCATCCACAACTTCACCCGTTGCAGCTTTCACCAGCGGAGGACCGCCCAAGAAGATCGTTCCATTTTCTTTCACGATGACATTTTCATCACTCATCGCCGGAACGTAAGCACCACCGGCTGTACAAGAACCCATCACCACAGAGATTTGTGGAATACCTGCCGCAGACATGCGAGCTTGGTTATAAAAAATTCTGCCGAAATGATCGCGATCCGGGAACACGTCAGCTTGCATTGGCAAGAAGGCACCACCGGAATCCACCAGGTAAATACACGGAAGGCCATTTTCAAAAGCGACTTCTTGCGCACGCAAATGCTTTTTCACAGTCATCGGGAAGTAAGTTCCACCCTTCACTGTCGCATCGTTCGCTACAATCACACACTCTGTATTGTGAATAACCCCGATACCAGTCACGACACCCGCTCCTGGTGCGGAACCTTCATACATATCCCAAGCCGCCAAGGTCGAGAACTCCAAAAACGCCGAGCCACCATCAACCAAAGCTTCGATACGTTCACGCGCTGTCATTTTACCGCGGGCTTTATGTTTTTTCGTTGCATCAGCTCCGCCGCCTTGTTTCACCAAGTCGACTCGTTCACGCCATTGCTTTACGATATCCAACATCGTATCGCGGTTGGCTTTAAAATCTGCGGAACCCGTATCAATATGACTTTCAAGAATTTCCATAGAACCTTTTACTCCCCAGACCCAAGAGCTGGGGTGTGTTTAAACTTTAATTTCAAGTGCACAATTCCCACCGCCTGATCGTGCTCGTCAAAAACATTCAACTCAGCATCTGATTCAGACTCACGATTATCACGGACTTCCGCTAAAACCACTTCACGAGTTGTTTCTGGAAGCTCCATGCGAATGCGACAGTCGCTACTTTGTACTTTAAAAAAATCACTTTCAACACGCACCACAGTGATTTCAAAATTTCCCAAAGGGGCGTGGCGCATCCACAACAGTTTTGCCGCTTCGATAGCCGCCGTCACCACAGCACCTTCATGCATTTGTTTTAAATCGTTCAGATTGCGAGTGCGAGCCGGTATCACCATTTCCACTTGTGTGTCGCCTAGGCGAGAAATTCTTAAACCCATGCCGGCCGAAAAAGGACGAACAATATCAAGAGCATAACTCAAGGCAGCATGGGAGGCCTTTGGTGAAACCTCTTCCAGCAATGCGGCCAGATCGGCGGCGCTTAGACGAATGCCACGTTCTTCCAGCTGGGATTTAAGACCATCTTTAGCAGTTTGAAACTGCTGGCGCAGATTCTGTTCAAGCTCAATCCCCTTTGACATTAATATTGTCAGCCATTGTTGGTTCATGAGATACCTTCTCTCTGTACGAGTGTTGAAAAAAACCAAATATCATGCTCGGATAGTAGAAGATATCATTTGAGAGGAACCGGAATGAAGAAAATTGTAAGTCTCATTGTTTTCATCGCAGCATTAGTTTGGACTTGGAACGCAGTTCATACTACACAAGCTATTGGCTTCGAGACGCACTCCGGCATTCAGGCAAAATTGGCTGATCTTATCAAAGACACTTTGGCGACAAAAAAGCCTCACGCTAAAGACCTTAGCATTCAACGTCTATGGACGGAGTCTTTGAACGACAATAAAGTTCGTGCCGTTTTTGCTTACAAATTCACTGATATTTCTGAAACAGGCGAAGCTTTAGAGCAGGTAATCGAAGGCGAAGCGATCTTGCACCGTGAACCTTCTGAAGCTGCCAACGTCGACAAATGGACTTTGCAATCTGTTAAAACAACAAACGATATCGTCGTTTTCACGGAAGGTTCCGTCGTAACTCCGGGACCTGAGAGCGAAGCAACTCCGGAAGCAACAGTGACTCCGGCAGCTGAGCCAAAATCAGAACACAAATAATGGCCATCCCGAATCAATTTGTTCAAATTGACGAAGAGGGTTTTGCAGTCAGCCGCGAAGTGCGGATTTCAGACCCTCAAGCCGGACAAGAAATTCTTAAAAATTTGAAACTTCATCAAGGCGGCACCCTCCTGAGCACCTTCGGTGGAGTTCCTGTCATCGTTGAAGCCTTTGACGAGCCTTTAATTGCCCAACAAATTCTAAAAAATGGAAGCGAATGGAAGATCCTTGCCAATTATGGTTTGGAATTTCCTTTTGCCTTAGATTTTCTTTCATTGGATGAATGGGATCGTTTCCACGGGTACACCACTGCTAAAATTCCTTTTGTGATGTCACGTAAAGCTCAAGCCAGTTTCTTTAATATGCTGGAAGAGTTTGACGATGAATCCATCACGGCTGACGGTAAGACCTATGAAGTTCCACCTTATTGGTCCAGTGAAACTGACGTAGAGCACGAATCTTTCTGGAGCAAAATTTACGAACGCGAAGAAAATCCGGGTTGGAACTTAGGTGAGCCGGCGGAAGCTTTGAAAGACATGATTCCTCGTCTGAAAATTTCCCGCAGCCGTATCTTGGTATTAGGCTGTGGCGAAGGTCACGATGCGGCTCTTTTCGCAGCGGCTGGACACGTGGTCACAGCGGTCGATATTTCCCCTGTGGCTTTAGAGCGCGCAAAAAAGCTTTATGGCCACATGGAAAATTTGACGTTTTTAGAATGCGATCTGTTTAATCTGCCAAGAAATTTCGACGCGAGTTATGACGTAATTTTTGAACATACCTGTTATTGCGCAATCAATCCGGAGCTTCGCCAAGATCTGGTCAAAGTTTGGAATCGCGTTTTAGCACCGGGCGGCCATATAATGGGCGTGTTTTTTGCGATGGAAAAGCGCCAAGGACCTCCATTTGGTGGTTCTGAATGGGAATTGCGCCAACGCCTCAAATCCCACTATCTGCCGATTTTCTGGGGACGCTGGCAACAGTCTATTCCAAATCGCCAAGGTAAAGAATTCTTCGTCTACGCTCAGAAAAAATAAAAGGTCTTTTTATGCATATTGAATTTACCCAAGCCGATGACAGCCATATTGATGACCTCGTTGATTTAATAAATTCGGCTTATCGTGGTGACAGCTCTAAAGCGGGATGGACGACAGAAGCAGACCTCCTGAGCGGTCAACGTGTGGATGCCGAGACCATTCAAGCTAACATCGACAAAGAGGACTCCGTTATTTTAGTCGCAGAAGATGACGACACCGGACAGCTCTTGGGTTGCGTTCATTTAGAAAAAAACGGCGACAAGTGTTACTTAGGAATGCTCACTGTGGACCCTACTTTGCAAAAAAAAGGCATCGGCAAGATGCTTTTAGACGAGAGTGAGGCCTTTGCGCAGTTCTGGGATTGTACACACTTGTATATGACAGTGATTTCAGTCCGTAACGAGCTTATTGCCTGGTACGAAAAGCATGGCTTCCGTAAGACTGGCGAAAAGAAGCCGTTCCCCTATGGAAACGAGCGTTTCGGCATCCCTAAAGTCGACAATCTAGAGTTCATTATCCTTGAGAAAAAGGTCTAAAAGACCTCCACCCTGGGGAATGATACGCCAGACGCATAATAACTTAACCTCTATGTATTAACAAAATTCATATTTTAGGACTACTTTGCAAATACAAAGTGAGGTCCCTATGTCTATGAAACTATTGTTCGCAGCCGTGACTGTATTTGCTTCGTTGGCTTCTGCCGATGAAATGGGTCCTAATGGTGACAAGTTTTATGAAGAAGCCGGTCACTTTGCCAGCGCTTGTGTGAACGACGTTTGCACAGCACCTTACTCCATTCAAACTGTTTACAGCCAAAAATCTCGTCGCAGCAAATTGGATGCACAAATGACAGAAGCCTTTAAAAAGGTTGCTTTCGACCAAGCACAAATTTGGGGCGACACAATTCTTGAGGGTGATTACCACGCAGCGGGCCGCACTCGCCTGGATGTTGTGAAAGCTGTTTATAAAAACGATCAAGTCGTTGGCTACAAAATTCGCTATTCAGAAAAAGCTTGGTACACAGGTGAATGTGATTTCGACGGTCGCTCGAAAGAAACACTAAAAAACTGCAAACTAGGTCGCATCATTGAAGAAAGCTACGTTTCTACAGATTTAAAAACCTACTTCAGCGACGAAGACAAATTGGCCAACTTCTCCCTCTAGGTGCCAGGCCCTGTTTCTTGCTACAGGATGTCAAGCTCTGTAAAGATCGGCTTATTAGTAATGCGGTCTTTTTTTGACGTGAAATACTGATGCTTCAGACTGAGACGAATAGCCTCCACTCTTTCTGGAGAAGGTGCAGTATTCAACCATTCAAGAGTTCCCTTTGGATCGAATTTTAAAGTCGTGTCCTCGCAAAGAGGAACTAACAATTGAGAGAGCTTCAACTTTCCGGATAGAGTGCTGAATGGATACTCTTCTACTTTCGCACAGATTCCCGCACTTACCGGATTTCGATAATTATACTTATAAGCATTCAGGTAATAGTTCGGATGCTGCAAAATACATTTATAGTGGCGGCCTGCGTACGTCTCATTAATCCTGTTCCCCGCTCGGGTCAGCTTACGGCTGGAGCGAGTCATGAACTGATGCATGCATTGACTAATATTTG
>JBJTMR010000049.1:0-11274 GCA_046070625.1 Bdellovibrio sp.
GCCCTGTTTCCATATCTAATGCGTCAATTGAAGCATTAGATATGGAAAAAGGGCATGGCACCTTTTAGCCGAAGCGGCCGGTGGTGTAGTTTTCGGTTTTTTGGTCTTTGGGGTTGGTGAAGACTTGGTCGGATTTTCCGAATTCGATCAAATCACCTAGATACATGAAGGCTGTGTAATCTGAAACGCGAGCCGCTTGATGCAAACTATGTGTCACAATCGCAATGGTAACGTCTTTACGAAGCTCTTGGATAAGTTCTTCAATGTGACGCGTAGAAATGGGGTCGAGGGCCGATGTCGGTTCATCTAATAACAAGATCTCTGGCTCTGTGGCTAACGCGCGAGCAATACACAGACGCTGCTGTTGCCCCCCAGACAAAGCTGTTGCTGAAGAGTTCAAGCGATCCTTCACTTCATTCCAAAGACCTGCTTGCTGCAAAGACTTTTCCACGCATTCTTGGATGAAGCTTTTCTTTTTCACTCCACGAACCGTCAAACCATAGGCCACGTTTTCGTAAATACTTTTTGGAAACGGATTAGGTTTTTGGAAAACCATCCCGATACGCATGCGAACTTCCATCGGATCAATTTCTTTACCCAAGATATTGATGCCATCCGGTTGTAACAAGATTTCACCTTGATAGTGGGCATTCGCATACAGATCATGCATGCGATTAAAACAACGAAGTAAAGTCGTCTTGCCACACCCCGAAGGACCAATCAAAGCCGTCACGCGATTTTCATAAATGGGTAAAGTGATTCCGTTAAGGACTTGTTTGTCACCGTAGGAAAATTTCAAGTTTTTTACTTCAGCCCGAAGAACCAGTTCTTTTGTCATAACCTTACCACTTCATCTTCTTACGGAAACGCGCACGAAGCCAAATAGCTCCACCGTTCATTATCAAAGTCATTAACAACAACACCACACCCGTAGCGGCCGCATTCACATGGAACTCCGCCTGAGGACGCGACAGCCAATTAAACATTTGAATTGGCATCACCGTGAACGGATCCATCAACCATTTGAAATTAATAAATGGCAAATGGCCATCAATTGGCGGAGTTGGCAGAAAAGCAATAAATGTCAGCGCTCCGATGGTAATCAAGGGTGCCGTCTCCCCAATTGCGCGGGACAAAGAAATAATCACGCCCGTTAAAATACCACCGGTTGAGTACGGCAAAATGTGATACCGAATGGTCTGCCACTTACTGGCCCCCATCGCGTAGCTCGCCTCACGAATAATATTTGGAATAGAGCGAATGGCTTCCCGAGTGGTCACGATAATAATGGGCAAAACCAAAAGACCTAACGTCAAACCCGCCGTTAATATACTTTGGCCAAGCTTAAATTTGTAAACAAACAAACCCAACGCCATCAATCCATATGTGATCGACGGAATCCCGGCCAGATTAATAATGTTAAGCTCAATCAGTTGCGACACCCAGTTTTTCTTGGCGTATTCTTCCAGGTACACGCCTGCGGCGACACCCAAAGGAATCGCGCAAAATGCCGTTGTCAGCATAATACAAAACGAACCCACCCAAGCCGACAGAATCCCCGCCTTTGCTGGGAAACGCGAAGGGAAGTTCAAAAAGAAATCAAAATTAATACGCGGTATACCCGTGATACTTAGATCCACGATTAAGGCTAGCAATGTGACTAAAGCAAACATCAAGGACATCAGTCCCATGAAGGCAAAAAAGAAATCCCATCTTTGTCGGCGCTTGATGTTCGCCAAAAGTGCTTGTCTGGATTCCACTATTCTTTCTCCTGAAACTTTTTACGCAGCCAAAGCCCGAAAATATTAAAGCACAAAGTTAAGACCAACAGACTTAAGCCCGCCACATAAATAGACTGATACCCAATAGATCCATGAGGTAAATCCCCCAAGCTGACCTGAACAATAAACGCCGTGATGGTCGCTGAAGGCTCCAATGGATTTAACGTCAGATTCGGCTGCATCCCCGCGGCAATGGCGACCACCATGGTTTCCCCCAAAGCCCGAGAAATCCCCAAAATGTATGCAGATGTGATCCCGGAAAACGCCGCAGGAATCACCACTCGGAACGCTGTTTGAATACGCGAAGCTCCGACGGCGAAAGAAGCTTCTCGTAAATGTCCCGGAACCGAGCGCATGGCATCTTCACTCAACGAGCTGACATAAGGAATGATCATCACGCCCATCACTAAACCCGCACTAAGCACATTGAATCCGCCTAAGGATGGAATCACTTTTTGTAAAAGTGGCGTAACAAACAACAAGGCAAAGTAACCATAGACCACCGTTGGCACAGCCGCAAGCAGCTCTAAAATAGGTTTTAAAACCTCTCGGACTCCGGGGCGCACGTATTCACTTAAAAATGCAGCAGCCACTGTTCCCAGCGGGATGGCCACCAACAAGGCAATCATCGTCGTCAGAAATGTCCCACTTAAAAGCGGTAAAATTCCATAGTGCGCATTTTCAAAAAGCGGCGTCCATTCAGGATCCGTGATGAAGTTCCAAAAACTGACGTGTTCAAAAAATGGAATGCTTTCGGTAATCAAAATTCCGACAATCCCCATGGTCACAAACACAGAGGACGCGGCGGCAAGAAACAATGTGCCTTCTATGCAGCGCTCTTTCAAGCGACGCATGCGACGCACAGGATGGTCGGCAGAGGTGAATTCAGATAGTTTTCTTAACTGGCTTTTACTCACGATATATTATTGCGCCCCTTCGCGCTTCATCAGGTCTTCAATCTTTAAACCGATTTCAGAGTGGCCACTGAAAACTGTTCCCAGCTTTCGACCCTTCAGGTGTTCAGTCCCTTTGACATAGGCAGATTGAGGAAGTGGTACATACTTCACTTCAGGAACAATTTGCGGTGCTTTTTTAAGATAAAATTCTACGAACTCTACGATCTCGTTCTTTTTAAGAGAGGCATTATTAACGTAAATAAAGATTGGGCGTGATAACGGAAAATAAGTTCCATTTTCGACAGATTCCCGAGTTGGTGTGACCGACGTGTTTTTAAGCGGCGCTTTTTCTCCACCCACGACTGGGACAATTTTAACTTTGCCCGCATTTTCCTGAGCATAGGCTAAAGGAATATAACCTAATGCGTGAGGATCATTCGCGACACCTGTCACCAAGGTGTTGTCGTCCTCGCTCGCTGTGTAATCACCTCGTGAAGACTTGGCCTTACCAACAATGGCTTCCGTGAAGTAATCAAAGGTGCCAGAATCTGATCCTGCACCAAAGAGTTTTAATTTTTCTTTGGGCCAAGCCGGATTGACGTCGCTCCAATAATTTACTTTCCCTTGCGCTGCTGGCTCCCATATTTTTTTCAATTCCGCGACTGTAATGGATTGAAGCCAACTGTTCTTGGGACTGATCACGATAGCCGTTGCATCATACGCAATGGGAAGCTCAATAAATTGCACCTTGGCAGAGCGGCATTTTTCCAATTCATTGGATTGAATGGGACGAGATGCATTTTGCACATCTGTTTCGCCACGACAGAATTTTTTAAATCCTCCGCCCGTTCCAGAAATTCCTACGGTCACCCGAACGCTTCCGCGTTTCAGAGTTTGGAAGTCCTCTGCCATGGCTTCAGTAATCGGAAATACTGTGCTGGAACCATCAATACGAATTACAGGAACCTGCGCCTGAGCAGATGAAGAAATGAAGCCTGATAAAAAGACGATCACAGCAGAAAACAATGAAGCCATCGTCAGTTTCAAACGCATTATACACTCCTCCAATTGGACCTTAATCTAGCATCCTGAAAAGTCGGTGTATTGTTAAGGTTTGTTTATGATTTCGCCGTTTTGCGTTAACTAACTTCCTAGAGTAAGCTTGTTTAAGTATGAAAACACAGCTCCCTGATAATGAAAAAGCCTTGCTCGAAAAAATCTTTAAAGTTGTTCCCAATTGTATTTACGTCTTCGACCTTAAGGCGCAGACGCTGGCTTGGTTCAATGAGCGTGTTATAGATCAATATGGCTATACTCTTAACGAGATCCGGGCCATGGGTGCTGATTATTGGGCCCTCACGATGCACCCGGATGACATCCCCGCTTTAGCGACCGCAAAAGAGCAAGTGGCTTTTTTGCGCGACGGAGAAGTCATTTCCTTGGAATATCGCTTTAAGGATCGCCAAGGCAATTACCACTGGATCACCGACCGCCTTACGATTTTTTCTCGCGATGAAAATGGGGTTCCCACAGCGATTCTTGGAGCGACGACGGACATCAATGATCGCAAAGCTCATGAAGCCACCTTGAGTAAAACCATTGAAAAACTGAATCTATCGCTCTCCGCAGCCCAAATGGGAACTTGGGAATACGACCCAGGCTCGGGAGAGGCCACCTGGGATCCTCGCATGTATCAAATCCATGGCATCCCTCTGTCCCTTGGTAACAATCCCCAACAGGAAATGATCAAACGCATGTCGCCGGAACAGGTCACCAGCGCCCGAAACATTTTCAAACACGCCTTTGAAACCAAAAATGACGTTTATACGACCTACTTGGTTACTCACGACAATAACGAGGTCCACCATATTCGCTGCTATGGCAAGCTTGAGGAAACTCCGGCAGGTCCACGCATGTATGGCGTCGCTTGGGATTCCACCGTTGAAGTCATGACAGAAAGACAGATTGAAGAAACCCGTGCAAAAATGATTTCCACCGCAAAAATGGCGGCTCTGGGTGAGATGTCAGGCGGCATTGCTCACGAAATCAACAACCCACTGACCGTCATCCAAGCCCGAGCCTTTCAACTGACGCAAATGGTGGATCAAAACAAAATAGATCCCGATAAAATTAAACAAGCTGCTGAAAGCATCTCGCGCACAGCTGATAAGATCGCAAAAATCATCAAATCCCTTCGCTCCTTTTCCCGCGAAGGTGCCCTAGATCCCTTTGAAGTGGTTTCCGTCAAACAACTGGTCGAAGAAACTTTGGAGTTCTGTCGCACCCGTTTTTACAATCACGGCGTGGAAATTGAAGTTGGTCCGATCAGCGATGAAGCGGAAATCGAATGCCGCCTGATTCAAATTGAACAAGTGCTTCTGAATCTTTTGAATAATTCATTTGATGCCGTCCAAGCTCAAGAGAACAAATGGATTCGTATTGAAGTGCGTGAGGCTGATGATTTTATTGATATCATGGTGAAAGACTCAGGAACCGGTATTCCCAAGGAACTTGCCGACAAAGTCATGCAACCCTTCTTTACAACCAAAGACATTGGCAAGGGCACGGGTTTAGGTCTGAGCATTTCTTCTGGAATTGTTAAAAGTCACCACGGAGAATTGTTCTTAGATCACACGCAATCGGACACGACATTCGTCGCTCGCATCCCCCGCCTACAGGCAGAAACTTACTGACAACGCGAGCACAGACCAAAAAAATCTAAGCGATGGGAAACTTGTTTGTATCCCATCTTTTCAACCATGCTGATGTGTTGATCTAGATCACAGATATGCAGCGGTTCAACCCGTTGGCATTGGCGGCAAATAACATGGTGATGATGGTGTCCCGATTCCAACGTCAGCTCAAAACGAGCTACGCCATCACCGAACTCCAAGCGCGAAACCAAAGAGGCTTCTTCAAATTTTTTAAGGATTCGATAGATTGTCACCAAGTCCATGCCCGCTGCTTTCCCACCGATTTTTTTAAAGATTTCATCGGCTGAAATAGGCTCTGGACAATGCAGAAGGATCTTCAATACCTGCGACCGCTGAGACGTTAATTTCATCCCGGCGGCACGGACTCGCTCATTTAAGGAGTCTATATTGATATCTTTGCGGTCATGGCTGCATTTAGTCACGGGGCTAAGCTAGCTGATTTTAAGACAAAAATCCACCCCGTTAAGACGAATTTCCCTTTATTCCTCAGGTGAAGAATGGCCTCGTCTTTGGTTTAACTCGTTTAAACCATAGTAGGTGTAACAAAGGGCTGCCAAGACCGGGATAAAAAAGATGGCCAACGGAATATACGACAAGAATCCCAAGAACATCCCCATGGTCAACAAGGAAACGCCCTCCTCTTTCTGAATCGAATGGTGCTCTTGTTTGCTGGCATAATCCTGCAGTACATCATAGAGGAAAATCTGTCGATTCAGCCACGAAGCCAACAGCAATGGCACAATGACCTGACAACCCGGTAAAATCCATAACGGCAAGGTGACAATAAATCCCACAATAAACACGACCGTCGCCTTCAATGTGTTCCACAAACTGCCCGCAACGGAGCCACCGCGTTTCTTTTCTAGACCGGGGAAGTCTTCTTCCACGACCCATTTCAGCACGATAGGCATGACAAAAATAGAAGTAAAAATAACCGCGACAACAAAGGAAATGGGAATAAAGAGAAGCACTAAAAATAAAACCGCTAAGATTTCCGCAACGCCCTCAGCTCCAGTCCAATGCTGCACCCATTGAAAGGGCCAGAGCCCCTGCAGAAGACCTTCGAGCCCCAGCAACCAGCTATTCCAAAAAATAAAAAATATAAGGAACACACCAAAAACGGCAACGATCGGAGGCAGAAGAACTAATAGCAGCATCCGCAATTTCAGCATGGACTCAAAAGACTGACGAAAGGCTTTGATAATCTTGCTCATATAGTGATTTTTTCCTTTTAATTTCACTCTGGCAAGTGATTCAATGACGTCATTATGTCAAAAACCATTTATCTTTTTCGCCACGGCCAAACAGACTGGAACCTTGCTCGTCGCATGCAAGGACACACCGACATCCCCCTTAACTCCGAAGGTCGCAGCCAAGCCGAAACCCTCCAGGATTTTTTTAAAGAAAACCCCGTAGAGCTTATGGTCAGCAGTGACCTCACCCGCGCAAAACAAACGGCTGAAATCGCCAACAAACATTTGCAAGCACAGCACATGCTAAATCCTGATTTTAGAGAAGTCTTCTTAGGCGACATCGAAGGACTGACTCAAGATGAAATCATCGCCCGCTATGGAGAAGACTGTTGGCTTAAGTGGACTTCCCATGAAAGCAAAAACTTTTCTTTCACCTATCAGAATGGCGAAAGTGCTCTTTCGGCCATTGAGCGTTTTCAAAAAGGCCTGACTCAATTGTGTTTAAGCTCCAAAGAAGATCATATCGGGCTTTGCACCCATGGTTTGATGATGCGCAGGTTTTTGCATTCTCTGCGCCCGGACTTAAAGGAACCTCTGCCGATTCCCAATTGTGTGGTTTATAAAATTCAGTGGAACCCAAAGTTAGGATTCACGGCCGCTGAATTAAACGCCTGCTCTTAAAAAATATTGCAGCCGAAAATAGCGTATTGCTTGGATTTGATGATCTTGGCACGGATGATCCCTGGATCACCATAGTCATCTTTTAACTCAGTGACGTCTTCACCGTAAAGAGCATTGGTCGCATCAACCAGGTCATTTGCCGTATTTGGAAATCCACGTTGCTGCAAATAGTTTAACTGATTTGCAGCTAAGCAATCCGCTTGGATCTCAGTGGCAAGATGAACGGTCTGAATGTTTTCTTGCACCATTTCTGTAAAATGTTTAAGCGACGCAGAAGACGAACCTTTTCCTGATATCAGAAGCTGAGTCGCCTCATAAACAATCGCTCCCAAGGGCATCGGAATTCGTTGCGCGAAATGCCCTTTATGACTGTGCGCAATTTCGTGGGTTAGGACCGCGGTCAACTGGCGATCGTTCAGGACTTTCCCCAAACTTTGGGTTACGAAAATAACAGGCCCCAAGCTAAATGCATTGGGTTCACCCTCCGCGCCCTGGATCACGACCAACTGGATATCTTTAAATCGATAGTTATAAAAGGGGTCTTTCATAACAAGTTTTTTTGCTGTTTCAAGTCTTTGACTTAACTGAAAATCAGCAATCACTTTATACTCGCCGTACCCCATAGTTCCCGCGAGCATAAGAACCCCCGCGATACTTTTTCCTAAATAGTAGTCAGGATTCAAGTAATCCGTGGGCGCCGCGAAGGCTTTGGTGCCGGATAAACCGACAACCATCAGAGTCGCAAAGAAAAACGCCTTTGCTTTATAGAGCTTCATAACAACCTCCGTGCTGTCTGAATCAAGTCAGCATCAAAGACTGTAACGAGTCAAATCAATAACACCCGCATTCACTGCGTCTTTTTCCGCATAAAGCTTCTTGAGTTCATCGAAGACACTCCAGAAATTAGCATTCATGCGCTGAACACCATAAACTTTCACCAAAGCGTCATAGTCTTTACTCTCTTTGATAGAGCGCACCTTGCTCGAGAACTTCACAAGGTCGGCTTCTTTCACGTCAAAGATCATGTTCGGATAAGATCCCCAAAATCCTTCCTTGAAAGTCAGGGTATCTTCATTCGGTGCCATTCGAAACGACTCTCCCGTGATCCAAGAAATATTCTCGTGCTCTCTATTATGAATTACGGTGAAGACTCTGTTTTTTTCGCCTCGTACTATTAAGTACGCCACATCAGGGAAAAACTGCGAAAAGGCTTTTTTCTTAGCCGGAATCGAAGCCATTTTACGCAGCTCAAATTCAACTCCGCGAACACCCGGCAATCCTCCGGCACTCTCTGGCACCTCAAGATCTTTCCAGTTGATAACATCTTCCGGCCCGCGCACCTGGGCATTCATTTGATAATACAAAATTTTCTGCACCAGCTGTTTTTTAGTACTGTTTTTTCCGGCATAACGAACTGCCGTGGGCTCCCCAGTTCCGACCGTTGGGAAAAGATAAGCTATTTTCGCACTTGCCAAAAGCCCCTGATACCAGTCGCGACGATAAGAAAGTCGTTGTTCAGGTGGCAAGAAGCGCAGGAACACCTCTTCGGCTTCCATGCGGATCATGTCCATATAAATTCGAGTTAAGATTTGATGGCTAACATTACCAAACACGTCAAAGTTCACTACCAGATTGTAAACCAAGCGCTCAAGCAAAGGATAATCTAACATAAAAACCGTTTTCGAAAGATCGCCAACAGCTCCGCGCATCACCACCGCATTTTGGTCATGACGGAAGATCGTCAGCACCGCATTGCTGTTGTTACCATCGCCATCCCAGACATCTTGCAAACTATATCCTTGGGGACGATTCTTTTTAAGCTCTTCATCACGAAGTACACGATATGCTTCCCGATGATCCGTCAGGCGCTTTAAGAAAATCGGCGTTTCGATAAGTTCCACGTCACTGCCCCAGACTCCTGGGAGCATCAGGAGCTTGGCCGCTTTTCCTTCGTAACTGGAAGAAATAACCATGTTATCGGAATCGGGTTTGATAAAAAATGTATAGAACTGTTCTTGAATTGAATTCACCGCCATACTGCCGTTGCAGACAGGACCTTTAATGAAAGTCGCCACGTGGTATTGAGCATCATCAAGCAAGAACTGATAACGTGCTTTTACAGGGATTGGCTCAAACACCAAGAACGGATTTTCCGCCACCAACGGGTCATAGCTCGGCATAGACTTGATTTCCCACGGCTTCGCAAAGAACAACTCTTGATAGCGTTTTAATTTTACCGGATTCCACTGATAAGGAAGATGGTTCTTCATCACCACCGTGCCGGGGTACTTTCTTAGACAATACCAAAACTTTTCTACACCCGGGTCATCATTCGGGCGACGAGCCGCGATCTCTTCAACATCAGAACATTTACCTTTTGAGCGCACTAAACGGAAAAACTCGCGGTTATTTTCTGGGAAATAGATATGCGCTAAAAACAGATGCTCATACAAATACCGACTGACAAGGCGATGTTTGAGATCCTTTTCATTAAAGAAACTTTCCCACTCTTTAATCTGCTTCTGAAGAGCGGGCTCAATTTGCGCCTGTTCTTTCAACATTTTCTTACTAGGCCCGGGGGCCCCATTTTTTACCCAGGATTCCAAGGTCTTAAGCTCAGAATCCCCCAAAGCAGGAAGGCCGTAAGGCATCCCTAATTCCGGAGAAGTTTGAGCCAAGGCCTGAAATTCCGTCATATTTGCAGCACAAACTTGGCTTTCGTGAACTTGATTTTTAACAGCAAGCTGAGGGTTATTGGCTCGCAGCTTTAACATTTGCAAAAATAAACTGTCCTGAGGTTCTGGCGACGTGTGCACGGCAAAAAACTTCTTAAGTCTCCATTGTTCGGTTGTGGAGGCATCCACCCATATCCTGGAGGGTTCGACACTTTTTGTGCGCGTGCCGTCATAAACATTGAGTTTGTTTGCGCCGCGGGCAAATCCGTCAAAGTTTTGCAAATTCAACTGACAGGGAGCATTGAAGCAACTATGGCAGGCCACGCAGCGATTATCGAAAATGGGCTGAACTTTATGAGTATATAGGTCCTCAATTTGAGCCTGTGCGTGACCGTGAGTCCCCCAAAAAGATGAAATAAAACAGAATCCCACAATCTTAATGAATTGCTTCACTCGCCACTCCCCTGTATTCTCAGGCCGTATTTAACAATAATTTATGAGGAATATCATGGAAAAAATCCCATTCGAATTAGTGCAAGACTCCATTGACACAATTTGCGGAATTGCCGAGGAGAGCGATCTTGAAAAGGCTTCTGAGCATCTTTTCGACGTTCAACCTGACCTTGCTGGCTTTTTTATGGAGTTCATTGAAGACATGAGCGAAAACGCTCAAGACCTTGCCTTCATGATGGCTTTAATTCTGAATCGCGCTTTCGAAAAGAAATACACAAATCTTCGCGCAATGACTGAAGATGAAGTGGTCGCTCGTTTTGAAAAAGCAGAGCCTGAACTAGAAAAATACATGAAGATGAACGACGACATGGTGGCCGAAATTCAGGACAACGCAGCAAAAAGCGGCCAGCCTGAAATCTTGAACTACATCATCGAAGAGCTTTTCATGTCTGAAGATTTGGAACCAGAAATCGCAGCGGACGAACAAGTTCATTTATTCATCATCTGCAAATTCTTTGTAGACTGCTTGAACGATATGGCGACTGAAGCTTCTCCGAACATGGTTCGCCACTAATCAGGCCAATCACAGTTTAAAGATCTCTTGCGAGATTAAAGAACCCACAACTTTCAAAGGCTGTGGGTTTTTTATTTTTTTGGATAAGTATTTAGCTAGGGTTCAAAAAACTTGGCTTGCCAAAGTGTCTTTTTCGCCGGCGTCACTCCGTACTGCTTAGCTAAAAAGTTCTCGATCGATCCAGAAGACTTTTTAATTTCGGCAAGTGCGGCCTCCAGAAAATTCAACTGAGCACCCATCATATATTGAAAACGATCCATGGCCTTATTGGACAAAACACTTTGGAACTTATTCATCAAAGATTGAC
>JBJTMR010000050.1:0-14787 GCA_046070625.1 Bdellovibrio sp.
CATTTGGAGTCGGATAGAAAACCCAAGGGCAACTTCTAGTTATACTTTTCGTTCCGACAGATGACGGCGCAATTTCAACTTCAATTACACAATGATTGTCTGCGGTGCCTGAACAATGATCATAGAGAACCGTTAAGTCGCCCATTCCCGAGCCCACAAAAGTACAGGTAAGAAAGTACATATTAGGTGGAAAAACAATCGGCGAATCAATTCCAATATCTTCGCCACCTCCTAACACACTTCCGATAGCGATATTGCCGAGAAAGCCGAGATCCTTGGTTGACGATTTACTAGTACTCCGTCTATTAGAAGTTTCTTTCTTGGATCTCGGATTCAATCTGTTCGATATATGTTTCGCATAAATCGAGCGCTTCTGAGTATCCGCCTGATAGCTTTTTTCTCTTTTTGCTTTTGAACTCAATGACGAAACCGTCACTAACGAACTCTTCCCCGCAGCCATTCCAAACACCGGAAGAGCGGAAATACAGAGTAACACCAATCCAATCCTCATAAACACCTCACTATTTATAAAATCAAAACATTATTTAGTTTGATAAATAGAAGGGTCAAACGACCGATTTCATTTTTAAATTAAACTAGACTTTCTGTAAATTTTTTTTGTTTATATAAAAACCAAAATCAAACAAACCACACCACAACCCATGCCCAACAAGATATAAACAATTTATTGTATCCAACCAAATCCGGATAAACGCGACGGCAAAGCCAAGCCGAAAAAGCGACGACGAAGTCGAGCCAGAAACGAACGAAGAAGATAAAAACGGTCACAAAGGCGCCAGCTACTAGGCGCAAGGAGGACAGCGTACTGAAAAGTACGCCGACGAACGCGGCAACGACGCAGATGGCGTCTTTGTGGCCGCTTTTAGGAAGGTGGGATGTCGGTTTTGCTGTAAGCCGGATTCTGTCCCTCTCGCCTGGTCCCAAAAGTTGTCCCGACGAAATTGGATGATCATTCCTCTGGGAGTGCCATTACTGTCACCCTCAAGCGATCTTACCCGGTAACTACGGGCTGGCCGCCCTACTAGTGTTACCCTATTTGATCTTGCTCCGCGCAGAGTTTAGCTGTTTTCACTCCGGCAGCTCCCCTGACCCTCCCGTTCCCGGTGTCAGGCTCAATGCCCCGGACATTCTCTCTGTTCCACTGTTCCTTAGGTTACCCTAGAGGGGCGTTACCCCTTGCGCTGCCATATGGAGTCCGGACTTTCCTCCCTAATTTCAGATATTTAAATCTTATTTAGAGCGATCATCCGCAAAACCGACGAGTTTTTTAACACCCTCCGGCAAAATTCGCAAGAGGGTTTTCATTAACCCATATTTATTTTACTTTCTTTTCACTGACATAAAAAGGATTTAATTATGAAGATCTTCGTATCTCTTCTGACATTCGCTATGACCCTTGCTTTGACTTGCCCTTCACTGGCTGAAGAAGCTCATGGTGGCGGTGGCGCCCATGATAAAGAAAAACTGGGTGAAAAAATGAACTCTTTGTTCCCGCCTAAAGAAGCAGACATGGCAGCTCAAGCTGTTCCTGCTAAGCCGGACCTAACAAGCCCTGCATATTTTGCAGCCATCAATGGAGCCGCGGCGACGTTGAAATGGAAAGCGGCTGAAGGCGCTCAAGTTTATCACGTACAAGTTGCAACAGATGCCAACTTCAAATGGTTGGTCGCTGAAAATCACGAAGTGAAAGACACATCTTTTGAAGTGGCTAACTTAGAAGCTGGTAAGCATTACTTCTGGCGCGTGGCTTCTGTAAGACCTGATAACTGGAAAACATTCCGCAAATCTTACTTCGCAACTTCAATGTTCGAAACAACAGCTGCGAAATAATATTTTCTGATAAATTCGAATTTCATTAAAAAGCTCTCCAACTAAGGAGGGCTTTTTTTATTTCTTACGCGGTCCCATCAACAAATTGTATGTGATATTACAAAACTTTAATTCCCAGAGCGTTTTGTAATTTTATTTGTAGTCGTTGCTCTAGTTACACTCTAGACATGAATGTTTCTGTTTATGAATCACTTCTAAACTCACATGCTCTGATAGAGTTCAACTTGAACGGCACTATCCAATGGGCAAACCACAATTTTCTAAATCTGTTGGGTTATGAAATGGATGAGATCTATGGCAAACATCATTCACTGTTTTTGCCCGCCTACGATACGCACGAACAAGAATATAAAGAAATGTGGGCACAGCTTATAGCAGGGCACGCTCAGTTTGGAGAATTTAAAAGAATCTCCAAGCACGGGCAAGAGATCTGGGTACAATCTTCTTATACCCCAGTAAAAGACGAATTCGGGCGCGTTGAAAAAATTCTTAACATGTCTTTTGATATCACTGAAAAGAAAAACCTCGCCGAAAACCTTGAAAAGAAAAATCAGGAACTCTTAACAACAACTGCGAAGGCCCGAGCCGCGACATATGCGAAATCTGTTTTCTTAGCAAATATGTCTCACGAAATCAGGACGCCTTTAAATTCTATCATTGGTATTACGGATACGCTGGCGGAAACGGCACTGGATGGACAGCAATTATCCTTTGTTGAAATTCTCCAAAGAGCGAACTACCAGTTGATGACTATCATCAATGACATCTTAGATCTTACCAAAGTAGAAGCCGGAGAAATTGAACTAAATCTGCTGCCGTTCTCTTTGCAAAAAACGATTGAAGACATTATCGCGATCCTTGAGTTCCGGGCTAAGGAAAAGGGTTTACAGCTTCATGTGACAGTGGATCCTTCAGTAGAAGCCTTTTACGTCGGAGATTCCGATCGCCTGCGCCAGGTCCTTATTAATCTGCTCAATAACGCTATTAAATTTACACACCAGGGTTCCGTGTCGCTCCACGTGACGACGAACCATACCCAGCGTCCCGGCAATCTTCTGTTTAATGTCGAAGACACCGGAATCGGAATTTCCAAACAAAAATTCAAAGATATCTTTAGACCCTTTACTCAGGCGGATTCTACCACCACCCGTCGCTATGGGGGTACGGGTTTGGGCTTGTCGATCACCGAAAAAATTGTCGACCTAATGAATGGGCAAATCTGGTTGGAAAGTGAACCAAATGTTGGCAGTTCTTTTTTCTTTACCGTGACGATGCCGATCACCACGGAAAGAAAGACGTCCATGCACAACCCTTTGCAAGGACGATATCAGCTTAACGATGCCAATCACTTCATCGCAGATAAGCGTCTTAAAATTCTGGTGGTGGACGACGTCGATGACAACCGCAATTTGTTCGGGATCTATCTGCAAAAAACCGCTCATGAAATTTTCTATGCTGAAAACGGACGTCACGCGGTCGAAATGGCAGAAGCGGAACACTTCGACATCATCTTCATGGATGTGCAGATGCCGGGCATGGATGGCCACGAGGCCACCACCCACATTCGCAGGCTTGAAAAAAGATTGGGGCGCACGCCCACTCGAATCTTTGCCTGTACAGCCAATGCCTTTTCTGAAGACATCAATCGCAGTTTAAAAGCAGGTTGTGATCTGCATTTATCCAAACCGATTCGCAAAGATACTTTGATGAAAGCCATCAACTCGTACTTTAGCGTCCCGGAAGTTTCTTGTTAATTTCTTGCTCATCCAAAATGGTATGGCTGGACAGCCCACCGGTTTCTTCGATCGCATAAAGGACTTCTAACTGCTGAGGCTCTTCGGCCCAGTCGTAAATCATTCCCGCACACATCTTACATGGTTTGTGGGTACTAAAAATTACAGAACCTGCCGGAATTTTACGACCGCTTTCTTTAAAAAATCGCTGCAGCATATTTACTTCAGCATGAAGCGTTTTGTTTTTCGAATTTGAATTGATTCCGTAACTGAGCAACTTTCCATCAGCATCCAGGACAATTGCAGCGATACTGCGATTGAAGTCATGTAAAATTTCACCACGAGGCACTCGATGAGCTAAGCCTTCCACCGCACGCATTAATTGGGCGTCGGTCTCTGGGTCTTGGGCGCGAATATAGGCACGAACATCATCCAAGGAACTTTTATTTTCATCGCTCAATTGTTGAAACTCAGGAATCGAGACGGATGCTTCCCCGACTTCTTGAAACTTCAAATCCAAAGTCATTCCATGATCAATGGCCGGGACGTTATCATTGGCTCTTTTCGCAACAACCTTGATCATACCCCGACACATTTCGGTCAGCTTACCAGTTGTGAAAAGGCGGCGACGCAAAATAAAGAAACTATGATCCACATGAACGTCAAAAATGCCCTGCAAGAGCTTTATCACGGCCGAGGAAGGTGCGCTGATAGCCTTTGGATAGTGGGCAAAATATAAAACCCCTTGAGACTCGACAAAGGCGACATCAAAATCAGGTTTTTTAAGTAAAAATGCTATGTGTTCGGCTTTTTTTTCGTCGCTCATAGAGGATTTAGTACCATAACCCCGTCTTTTTGTCTAAAACGCTTCTATGATCATGATCAAAAATCGCCTCGAGAAAAACTATAAAAAACTCAAACCTTGGGCTGACCGCGTAGGCATCGAAGCCTTTCGGCTGTATGATCGTGATATCCCGGAATATCCCTTTATCGTAGATGTCTATAAAGATCATTTTCTGATCTATGATAAGTCTGACTCGCGCGATAAAGACAAAAACCATCTTCCTCACGTGGTTGAGGCCCTTGAAGGCCTGTTTAATGCGGATGAATCAAAAATCATCATCAAAAAACGCGAACGCCAAGAAGGGCTTAGCCAATACGAAAAAATTGCTGCTAAAGAAGAAACTTTTGTCGTCAAAGAATCTCAGGGACTTTTCAAAGTCAATTTGCACGACTATCTGGATACGGGCTTGTTTTTGGACCACCGACCGATGCGCCAAAAGATTTTCAAAACAGTTAAAGACAAAAATGTTTTAAATCTGTTTTGCTATACTGGCTCGGTCAGTGTCTTTGCGGCCTTAGGCGGCGGACGAACGACTTCCGTAGATATGTCACAGACATATCTACGTTGGGCTCAGGACAATTTTGAACTTAACAAGCTGGATTTGAATCAACATCAGTTTATTAATGCCAATGTTTTGGAGTGGTTGGATGAAAATCGCAACCAGCAGAATTTCGATGTGATCTTTTTAGATCCTCCGACGTTTTCTAACTCTAAAAAAATGCAAGACGCTTTCGAAGTGGAAAAAGATCAAGATTTCCTGGTGGACTGCTGCATGAGTATGCTTCGTCCAGAGGGAGTTCTTTATTTTTCTAACAATAAACGAAAGTTTAAACTGAGCGAGAATTTGGCAGCGAAATACCAAGTGCGTGATATTTCCGAAGAGAGCATTCCTCAAGACTTCCACGACAAAAAAATCCACGTTTGCTTCGAGATTAAAAACAAATAAGGTATATTTCCTGTTGTTAAGGTGCCTTCTTGCGCTGCTCCGATTATCTCTTTGTCATTGATCAAAAGAGGTATTCTATGACACGAAAGATTTTTAAAAGTCTTACGCTTAGCCTGTTTGCACTTTCTCTGATTCCTTCAGCCCATGCCGCCCCTAAAGTGGCTCGTCCTCCGCAGTACGTGATGGTGGGCTTTGATGGTGGACTGAATGTTCCCTTCTGGCGCGAAATGGATTCTTTCAGCAAAACCTTAACCCAGTCAGGCAAACCGCTGAATTTTACCTATTTCTTCAGTGGTGTTTACCTTTTAAAGCCCAGCAAACGTATGCTCTATAAGGGGCCCGGTCATAAACAGGGCTACTCGATGATTAGCTTTGGCGATTCCTCTGAAGGAATCGCTGAGCGGGTTAACTTTATGAATACACTCTATAAAAGTGGTGCTGATATCGCCTCCCACGGGAATGGGCACTTCCCCGCTGATGAGGAAAAGTGGAACTCTGCAGACTGGAATTCAGAGTTCACTCAATACAATGACCTCGTTTTCAATGCCTTCTATAATAATGATATGAATCCAAACAATTCTTATCCCCATGGCTTCGCCTTTGAAGCGAAGGATATTGTCGGCTTTCGTGCCCCCTACCTAGGTTCGACTGCGGATTTGTTTCCCGTTCTTAAAAGCTTTGGCTATAAGTATGACGCCTCCACCACCGGCGAGATGGGTGAATGGCCTCGCAAAGATAAATATGGCATTTGGCGCTATCCCGTTCCTTTGCTGAAAATCGCAGGCACCGCAAAACGATCCTTGGCGATGGATTATAATTTCTATTGGGTTCAAACCAAAGCTTTAGACGACGCCCCTAATCGCGAGCTTTATCGCAAGCAAATGTACGACTCCTATATGAACTACTTCCAAAACAGCTATTACGGAGGTCGCGGCCCTGTTTACATTGGCCACCACTTTGTAAAATACAATGGCGGTGCTTATTGGGAGGCACTTAAAGACTTCACTCGCACTGTTTGCGGGAAGCCAGAAGTTCGTTGTGTCAGTTTTAAGGACTATACGACGTGGCTTGAATCTCTGACTCCAGATGCATTCAGAGCCTATTCAGTGGGAAGCTTCGAACAAATGCCTGAATCTGGCAGCGGACGTCGCATTGTCGCACGCAATCTAGATATGAATCTTTCTTTGATTACCCAAAATGATGTCCTGGAATTCCAAGGCTCCGGAGCGGACTATAAGCAATCAGATTTAAAAACCGTACTGACGGCGAACTCTATAAAATTACCAGGTCAGAAAGTGTCGCTTAAAGAACTTCGCCGGCGCTTTGCCAAAGAGGGCAAAGTGTCCGTTTCGACCTCTGTATACGATCGTGATGGAGTTGAAATCCAAAGACTTACCCATGTAGTTAAAAATCTGGGAACTCCCGAGGAATTCGTTGATCCAAATTCCGAAGAAAATAAGGCCTTGCTTGGCGATATGCCTGAAGCCCATTTCGAATCTCCAGGTAACTAGCTAAATATCTGAAAGTACAATTTTTTCTTAGTGTCCAACGTTGGACAAAAAATCCTTGTCAGGGGGGTAAAAAGGTCCTAGAACCCCCCAGTCCAAAAAATGAAAAAGTATTAGCCGGAGGCAGGGATTTGAACGCATTAGGTCGCCACATTTTGGTAGAGTTCAGCGGTTGTAACGCTGAAGTGTTGAACGACGTTTCTATCATCGAAAGAAGCATGATTGAAGCCGCACAGATCGCAGGAGCAACTGTGATCAATTCAACATTTCACCATTTCTCTCCATGGGGTGTGAGTGGTGTTGTTGTTATTCAAGAAAGCCACTTGGCGATCCACACATGGCCGGAATACAGATACGCAGCAGTGGATCTTTTCACTTGCGGCGACTCTGTTGATCCTTGGGTTTCTTTCGAACACCTTAAAAAAGCCTTCCAAGCAAACTACTCTGCGATTGAAATGAATCGTGGTTCTTTGCACGTTGTTAAGAAAACTGATTTCCAACCGAAAATCATGCGTGAAAAACCATCTTTCGATTTGAGCAAAGGCGTACAAATCGAGCGCAACGTTTGGTTCACTGATAAAGATGAAAACCAAGCTTTGTCTTTGCGCTACACAGGCGATGTCTTGTTTGATGAAACAAATCCATTCCAACGCGTACGTGTTCTTGATTCTTATTCTCACGGTAAATTCTTGGCGATCAACAACATGGTTATGTGCACAGAGCGTGATGAATTCCATTATCACGAAATGATCACTCATCCAGTGATGCAAGCCCATGGCAACGCGAAAAACATTTTGGTTATCGGCGGCGGCGACGGCGGCACGATCCGTGAACTTTTCAAATACGACCAAATCGAAAAAGTCACGATGGTTGAAATTGATGAGGCCGTGATTCGCGCTTCGAAAGAGCATTTGCCAAACATTGCTTCTGAGTTCGGCAACGCAAAATTGAACCTTATTATCGGTGACGGCATCCAATTCGTTAAAGACGCAGCTCCAAATAGCTACGACGTGATCATCGTTGACGGTTCAGACCCAGTGGGTCCAGCAAAAGGTCTTTTCACTGCTGAGTTCTATGAAAACTGTAAAAACGCTTTGAAAGAAGGCGGCTCAGTTATCACTCAAGGTGAATCACCGATGTTCCATGAAGGCACGTTCGTTGAGTTGAATCACTGCTTGAAAAGCATCTTCGGTAAATCCAGCGTTCACACAATGCTATTCCATGCGACAACATATCCATCTGGTATGTGGAGCTTGCAAGTGGGCGTTAAGGGTTCTTCACACCCAGCGACTGACTTCAATAAAGACAAAGCGCGCCAATTCTCACAAGCCAAAGGTCTTAAGTACTACAATGAAGACCTTCACGCTGCGGCATTTGCGCTCCCAACCTTTGTCAGAACGATGCTTGGCGATAACTAAGCCGGCCGTGGATATTTAAGAATAGACCACATTCTGTTTTCAATATAGTTTCATTAAGGGCGACTTGCTTCCCAAGTCGCCCTTTTTTTTCAGATGACTCCGGCAGGACCGGAATGAAAACAACTACTCCGACGGATTCGGAGTGTAGACAGGAGACGTTTCGATGTTCAAACTTCCACAACTTCCTTATGCGAAAACTGACTTGGCTCCATTGTTCAACGAAGAACAAATGACTTATCACTATGATAAGCATCACAAAGCCTATATCGACAACCTTAACAAGGCGATGGAAACAGACTCTTCTTTGAAGGGTAAATCTCTTGAAGAAATCGTATTGAGTTCTTCAGCTGGTAACTTCAATAACTCTGCACAAGCTTGGAACCACACATTCTTCTGGTTCAACATGGCCCCGCAAGGTAAAGGCGGCGCACCGTCTGCGGATTTGAACGCAGCAATCACTCGTGATTTCGGTTCTTTGGATGAATTGAAAGCGAAATTCGTTGATGGCGGTATCAAAACTTTCGGTTCTGGTTGGATCTGGTTGTGCACAGATGCATCTGGCAAATTGAGCTTGGTTTCTACTTCCAATGCGGCCGTTCCATTCACAAACAACGGACCGGCACCAATTATGGTTGCTGACGTTTGGGAACATGCTTACTACGTTGATTACAGAAACCTTCGCGCAAAATACTTGGAAACATTCTGGACACAAATTAACTGGAACTTTGTTTCTGAGTGCTACGCTTCTAAAAAAGTTAAAGATCTAACTAAAGCAATGACGTAGTCACAGACTTTACCAAAGTCAAAAAAGGGAGCCACTCGGCTCCCTTTTTTATTTTCAGTGACAGCCAACATGTCCCCTTAGCCCCGCGGGTCGTTACTTTACCTTCATACTACAGTTCCCTACTTGTTCCCCAGCACGGGAGTTTCAAAATAGGGGCAAGTACTAAGGAGGTTCCTATGAAAACTCTGGTCGCTTTTATGATGGCTAGCACATTTTCTTTTATGGCGCACGCAAGCCCCACAGCATTGGCTGACGTAAGCATGGACAAGGACTTTGGAGACGTTATGGTTGGTTCTAATGCCAACGAAGTCTATGAGATCACTGCTCCTGCTGATGCGGCCCTATACGTGACAACGATGAGTTTGGAAGGCAAGGGCTTCTGGGCCGAAACGGACTGCTTGGGTGAGCTTCCTGCGGGTTACACCTGCTATGTGGAAGTAAATTTTGAACCTCAAGCTGCTGGCGACTACATGGGCACAATGAAAGCAATGACTTCGGTCGATAACTATACCTTAAACCTAAAAGGTAAAGGTGTTGAGGAAGCACCTCAACAATAATAGCGATCGACACTAAGATCCAAGAGTAAGGGGCTTATGCCTTAAGCCATTTACGTCTTGGATCTTTTTTATCCACTGGCCAAGTGGTCCACGACACATTTAAATCACAAGCCTTAACCAAATTTTCTAAAATCAAATCTGCATCATCCAGTTGCCAAAAATCTTTAGCGTGGGACGTTTTCGATTTCAGAGCAATGTCTGATACCAAAGAATAGACCATCCCGCTCATCGGAGGGATCAGAAAACCCATGGTCGACAAAACTCCTTGCAGACGCGACAGCACAGACTTACCACCCACGGAATGCATCAATACGAAAACCGCGCACGGCTTACCCATGATTGCAGAGGATGCCTCCATCTCTGTCATATCTTCCAGAAAACGCTGCAAAGGACTGCCCCAGGAATCCCAATAGGTCCCGGTTACAAAAATCACAGCAGAGGCCTCAGATATTTTCTTTTTAAATTTGGCATCGAATTTTTCGTTCGCCAAATGAAGCACTTCGAGTTTGGCATCAATTCTTGTCTTAATGCCTCGGACAAATTCAGCGCAATTGCCTTTTGCGCCCGAGGGGCTTCCATTTAAAACTAATACTTTTCTTTTCACTGTGGGTCCTTGCAAGTCATTTTGAGGTTTAATCAAAGCACAGTGCTTTCGACTAAGCACTCTTTTTCAAATGAAGGAAGAGTTCGAATTAAGGTTGCACGGCGCGAACAATTATTCCCAAGAGCCAAGTGAAGGCTCGTCCAGATTTTGCTTTTAATCACCAGCCTCTATGAACTGCGACAGATCGTTCTACAATGACATTGAAAACAAGGGAGGAATCTATGAGAACAAACATCCTCAAAAATATAAGTCTAGCTATCTTAGGAATATTTCTGTGGGCGGGACCGGCGCAAGCGTGGGTCCATCATAAAGTTCTTTGTGAAGTTGATCAGTACTCTGTACGTGTGTTAGCGGATGTTCCTGATGGCAATTTGAAATATATTGTCTTCAACTATAATTCTCAAAAAACCACCATCGTTCCCAACGGCGACTATTCCGCCAGCAGCGGTTATCATTATTATGATTTTATTTTAAATCCTCCGCCACAAGACACCGTTGTGGAAGTGGCTTCAGCCAAAGCCAACAGCAACACCGTTTGGCTCCGTGTGTGGGAAGGTGGCAGTTTAATTTATAATAAAAAATGCTTTTTCGGAAAACGCATTGTGACTTTCTAGCTAGACAAAAAAAGATGGCGCCCGAAAGACTTGGGCGCCATGCACTGATGGAGGGTAATAGGAAAAGGACCGCACTATTTAAAAACCTGTCTAGCCATCAAGAGCCTCCCTGTAGGATAAAGTTGATTCAGTGATAATTTTAAAATCCATCGTCAATGGGACTCGGTGAGGCGGTTCAATGATCTGAATGTTGCTCAGAACATCCCGCACCCCCGATAGTTCCCACGCCAAGCCGACGGCTAATGCCTTCAGTCTTGGACGGAAGACTTCACCTTCAAGTTTCACAATGCCCTCGACAACATCAAGTTCAATGTGCTCCCCGCCGATTTTAATCATCTCGTCCAATTCCCGGGTAAGGATCTTTTTAAGCTCGTCATCCGTGCGATAGTATTCAGCTGGAACAATGATACGGTCTTCAATCGACCATACGCCCTCTATATCAGAGATCAGCTCCAGAGCTGCTTGCCTTTTATAGGAAGTGTCGACAAATCCTGAAATTATGACGGCACTCCCCCGCACGACCACGTCGAAGTCGGCTGGACTTACTCGCTTATCCCATTTGATTCGCTCCATAATTTTGGCGGCGAGTTCATTTTGCATTGGGTTTTCGTTACGTAAAGCCATTGGTTGCCCCTTCGTCTGTGGCCTTGGCCAGATTCAGTTTGTTACGCTACTGTTAACTCCAACTCTTCCAGGGTTGGTGAATAATTTAACATCGGATCATTTCTGTGATGCTGATGTTTTCGAGAAGAACGTCTGCGAAGAACAGACTTCAAAGTTTCTACAGATTTCATAACGGCCCTTTTGAAACTATCATCGGATTTTCTGATTTTAATCAGTCCTCTGGAACGGGTTGGTTTCAAAATCACCTCACAAGTGTAACTAGGTTTGCGTGCATGAGTACGATGACGATCAGTCTCTACACGTACTGTGAGATGAGCGGCACTGTCGTACTTAAAGAATTCCTCACAGGCTCCCTCGACTTTCTCGAGTAAGTAAGCTTCCAAGTTTTCAGTACGAGTAATGTCTCTGTAGTAGATGTCTGTTTGCATATCTACCTCCTTGTGCTTTCATTATCTCTAAGCTTAACTGATTCTTTAAATATATAATTTAAATGACATGTATAATTTAAAGTTATACGTTCAAACTGGATCATTCAGTTTTCACTAATGGTCCTTAGCACTTACAGGATTGTGGCATTGGGCTAGTTCCAAAAAGAGGCCAAAAACTTACTGTCAAAGGGGGCTAGATTTTATGTTTAACTTCAACCACCTCTATTATTTTTATGTAACTGCAAAGCTTGGTGGCGTCAGTAATGCCGCGAAATATCTGCGCATCAGTCAACCTTCTCTTAGTTCACAGCTTAAAATATTTGAGTCGACAATCGACAGAAAGCTTTTCGAAAAGAAGGGCAGACACCTGCAACTGACAGTAGAGGGTGAACACGCCTTCGCGTATTCCAAAAAGATGTTCGACGTCGCGGCAGAACTCTCAGAGTCATTGCTGACTCCATCTGAGCGTATGACTCAGAAATTACATATTGGTGTCAGTGAGCAAGTTGAACGACCCTTCATTGCAGACTTGTTGGCACCGGTAATTAAAAACAGTCGAAATAATACAGACAAAACAGTTTCAGTTACGTCGGGACCTGACGAAGAAGTTTTACAAATGCTCCGCACACAGCAAATTGATCTGATGCTTACCAATAAGCCTGTGTATGCGGAAGACATCGAAGAGCTTGCTGCTGTCAGTGCCCCGGTAAATCTTATGGTCGCAAGCCAGAATCTGAAACAACTGAAAGTGCGCATTTCTAAAAACACGACGGCGCAGGATTTTTTGAATGCCACGCCTTGGGGCTTGGTCATTCCATCGTATAAAATGAAATTGCGGCACGAAACGGATCTGTTCATCCAAGAAATAAAAGTGCGCAAAAAAATCTCATTTGAGTCAGACATCTTATCTGTGGTCGGGCGTGCGATTATAGACGGAGCTGGAGTGGGTTTTTTACCAATTCCTTATTTGATGGAAGAAATCAAATTGGGTCTGGTAACCGCAATAGGTCCGAAATCAGGTTACTGGAAACATTCGTTGTATTTATTGACCCGCAAGGACGCCAAACAGGATGACATCGTTGACGACTTGCAGGTCCGATTCAAACAGCTAGATCGCTGGAGTTAGTAGGGCTGGCGAGCTGCAGAGTTCGCCAAATCTAACGCAAACACCAAGCCAATTTTTGAATACATCGCTGAATGTCTGAAGTTAGAATCTGAGTTAATCAAATCTTTTGCCGTATGAATATTAGGATTATCGTTGCGCATTTTTGCCTCAAACGGCATCAAAGTTGGATAACCTTGTCGATACCATGAAGCATGATCGCTGCAACCGTAACCACATTGATCATCGACAATTCGACCGTGGATATAGGTCTCATTCATCGCCTTAAAATAGTCGCGCAACCAATTGCTGGTAAAATCCGTCATGCTGCCGACCACGAACTCGCCCGATCCTGGATACAGTGTCATATCCAATTGCAAAACTGCGACGACATCCTTTTTTTCAGCCTTGTATTGTTTGGCAATTTCAGCTGAACCCAACAAACCTGACTCTTCACCGGCGTACCAGAAAAACTCGATACTTCGCTGAGGCTGTTCTTTTTGACTGACAATCCTTAAGACTTCAAAAACATTCGCTGAACCGGAGGCGTTGTCATCGGCGCCCGGCGCCTCTTTGCCTCCACCCCAACTTTGGTTAACGGAATCCAAATGACCACCCAGAACAACAATTTCGTTAGGACGAGTCGAACCCGTTAATCGAACACGCACGGATTTTTGTGGTGTGCTGGTGTGAGAAATCAAAGACACCTCATAAGGAATCTTGGAGCTTGCAAGCAGGGCTTCCAAACGCTTTTTCATTTCTTCAACATGGGTGTTCGGAGTAGTACCACGATTGTAACGGGTTGGATAAGTCGACAGCCATTGGATGGTCGCCTTGATGTTGTCTTCGCTAACCTCGTTCATCGCTGCTTCGATCGCCGGGTTCTTTTCAACCTGAGCTAAACGAAAGGGAATTGATTGATAGCTGTCATTTTTAGCTTTGATTGCGGCCAGATCATTCAGCATCGTTGAAAAGCTCATGCCGTGAAGGCCAGCCTCTTGGCTCAAGTCTTCAAAGCCACCGCATTTACCCACTTGATGAGCTCGGATCTGCAATTTTTGTTGAAGCTCAGGTGTTACGACCGCGTACCCGACACCCACAGACTCGTCTTTTGCCAATATCGGGATATTCAGCGCGCGCAGATCTGAAAGATCCGCCAAGATTGGTTTGTGAGTATAGCTTTCCATAGGTGCGACATGCGCAGAGGCTGACGCTGCAATGAGTAAAAGTGCCATCGTGGCTTTCTTCATGGAGTCCTTCCGGTGAGAAATTACTACATATTAATGTCTCAATTTGTCCGCATTATAGCAAAGAGAATTCGCCTATTTTATAAACATCAAGTAGGATGCCAAACGATGAAAACTGACATTCTTTTAGTGACCTTAAATTCCACTTATCAGCACTCCTCCTTTGGCTTGCGCTATCTGTACTCAAATCTTAAGGAGCTTCAGGCTCATGCACAGATTTTGGAATTCACGACGGCGAAAGAACCTCGCGATATCGCTGAACAACTTTTGAAGTTGAAACCAAAGGTCATCGGATTAGGCGTATATATCTGGAATTCCCAAGAAAGTTACGAACTGGTGTCTTTGCTAAAAAGAATCAGCCCAGAAACTTTGGTTGTTTTAGGCGGCCCGGAAGTGACTCATGAAAGCGAAACTCAACCAATTTGTCAGGTTGCAGACTTCACCATCAAGGGCGAAGCAGATTTCTTGTTCTATGATTTCTGTAAATCCTATTTAACTGCGGGAATTTTGCCAGAACACAAGTTTGT
>JBJTMR010000051.1:0-53370 GCA_046070625.1 Bdellovibrio sp.
AGCGAGCATCATACAACGTAAAGTCGTCCGGACGGCCATCAGATAAGATATCTTGAATGCCGCCACCGTTCACTTTCATATAGCCCAACTGCACCGCAATTGTTTTGGTCATAAAATTGGCCAAAGAAAAATCCACAGCACCAGAATATATTTTCAAAGGATTAAGTTTTTGGATAGACCACTCTGGATCTGGATTTTTTGTTTCAGGAGAATCTTGTAAATACGACACCGACATCTTCACAGAGTTAAAGGCATACCCCGCGTCGACCGACTGAATATGGTGATGGGTGACATCCGGAGAAACCGTCACATCAACTTTGTCCTGCGAAGTCTGCTTAAAGTTCTGACGCTTCAAGATCAAATCATTGACTGGCAGATAGCCCGCGGCCGCGACAATCCACGGGCCTTTTTCTTTATTTCCCAAGCGCCCCAAAAATGAAACACCGCCATTCTTTCCAAGCTTTGCCTGCTCGGGAACATCAAGTTTATAGCTAATCGTATTCACACGATTATTAAAATCGTAATTACGCGAAGGCGCTCGATACCAACGGCTGTCAGAGACAAGTCCGCCGCCCTCTTCGCGAATATCTGGGCCCATACTTGGAATGAAGATCGGCGTCACCATCCCCAGAAGTTCCCAATTTTTTTTGCTGTAGTCTAAAAAGACACCCGCAAGACCTTCCTCTTCAGGGCGAAGAGCATCGATGGTCAAATAAGGCTGCCACAACCCGAGGTTCCAACGATGATCGACTTCGCTCCAGTCTTTCTTTTTCCGTCCCACGAAGGTTTTAAAGTCCTCGCCTTTCGAAGCAAGATAAGCTTCGTGAACAATCCCATGAGTTTGTCCGCGTGAAAAAAACGTTCCCGCCGAGGCATCCAGGGTCATATCAACCCAGTCAGTTTCTTTAAGGATCGTTAAGCGTGCTGATAAAAGCTGACTGTAAGTCAAACGAGGTGCATCTGGAACTGGCGTGAGATACTGCATACCCTCAAGGCGAATTTGCCCATAGACATGCGCTGGCCGTGATTCTTCTTTTGAAGGAATCTTCACAGTCGACACACCTTGAGCTTCTGAAGCTTTGGGAAGCTTCAGACTTGTGGTGCTTGCTTTGGATTTGGGTATCACAGTGACGCTTAAAAGCATCGCCGCGAGAAAGTGTTTTCCCCTCACATCCGCCTCTGGATAATAGTCCAGCTTGTAGAGAACTCGATGTCCCCAATGGAGTCAACGACGCCTCGCAACCAAACTGTCTCAAATCAAATATAGTGAGTATGAGGGTAAAAATGCCCTAGGAAAGTTGAAAAACTTACCTCTGTTTTTCAACTAAAAACTGCCCTATTTAGAGTAAACGCTCGACAAGCCGTCGCGGGTCATCAAGAGGGATATCGTGACCTGGCCACGGGTTTTCTGTCATACCATAACTTCTGCGCGAGCTGACGGTGTTCCCTCAGCTGCTGTGCCCCGGTCCAAGCGGCGCCACTGATCAGACTGCGAATCAGAAGCTCCAACAAAGTATTATGCCGACGCAAGGTGCGCTTGTGACGATGACCAATCAATGGATTGAACGGCCCCTCGGAGGAAAAAATTTGCAAAGGATGTTTTTTCACCCACATCCAGGACCCCATCTCTAGACACAGCGGAAGATATTTTTTATTTCGCCGAATACCCTCATGTTGATCATAAATATAATCCCACAAATCACCGTGAGTCGTATAGGTGTCGGCCTGAGGTTCAAAGCGATAAAAATGATGGGGATACGTGCGGTCCAATAACGCCATAAAGGAGTGCGCCAACCCCAGTTCCGGAAAAGGAATTTTGGTTTTTGCATAAGGAAACCACAAACGATCCTGAAGCCCAAAACCAGAATGACAATCCAAAGTGATTGCAAGATCGCTCTCTTGAATTTCATCTTGAACCCCTTTAATTAAGGCCAACGACTCCACTTCCATCGGAGCTCCGGCAATGCCGCGATACCAAGGAAGCTTCGAACTGAGGCGATGTCCTCCTAACAACCTTGGTGGACCATCTCCATCAACCGGAGCGTTTCGCATTAAATCCACTCCGCGTGGGTTGCTGCGAGACTTCTTTAAAATACCAATTGGATTCACTGTCGGAATAAAGAATATGCGGACTTCGCGCAAAGTTCGTTGCATTTGCTGATCCCACTGGACCAGTTCGCACAACGAATGAAAGAGCGACATCGTCACTTGGGCTCCGATACGTTCCAACCCATGCACGCCGCCTATGATTCCCAAAACGGGCGCCGTTGGATCGTCGGTGCCAAAACTCAATTTATAAATTGGCAGACGCAACCCTCCATCCTCGCTGTAGGCCAAAACCTCAGAGCGCATGGCACTGCCCATCTCTGAAATACGTGCTTCAATTTGTTGGATCTCAGATAAGGTCTGCATAGAACCCCTATTCTTTGTGATATTTGCCCGTTATCCAAACATTAACGCCTTTAGCCAATCTCCCCATTTGCCCCCCTCCGCTAAGGAGAGTATCCTTGGGCCACGAAAATTTGACAGGAGATCCCAAGATGAATCTTGAAACTCTACTAGAAAATATGTGGGTTGATTATTGCAAACTCAACCCTGAAGCAAAACGCATTTACGACATCTTCGTTGCGGAAGGCGAAACTGTTATCAATGATCACATTGCTTTACGCACATTCAATCATCCGCGTTTGGGAATTGAATCCCTTGCAAAACAGTTTAAGAAATTTGGTTACGAACAAACAGGCGAACCTTATATCTTTACAGAAAAAAAACTTTTCGCACGCCACTATCAACACCCCAATGAAAATATGCCTAAGATTTTCATCAGTGAATTGGAGCTAGAAAAAGTTTCCCCGTTCATTCGTGAAACTTTAAGCAAGTTGGCGGAATCGATTCCACAGTCTGTGATCGATAGTGCTGACTTTTCTATGTGCGGTCGCCCTTGGGAAATGTCTTACCAACTGTATTCAGAGCTGGCGAAGGAAAGCGAATACGCTTCCTGGGTTGCCGCTTATGGATTCCGCCCAAATCACTTCACAGTGAACATCAACAAGCTTAAAAAGTTTAACGACATTCATGTGCTCAACGATTTCATTCAAAGCCAAGGCTATGTTTTGAATAAATCTGGTGGCATAGTGAAAGGAACTCCAGCTGATTATCTAGAGCAAAGCTCTACGATGGCCTCTGAGATCCCAGTGAAGTTTACGGACGGCACTCACAATCTGCCAGGCTGTTACTATGAGTTCGCGAAGCGCTACCCAATGGCTGATGGCCAGCTTTACCAAGGTTTCGTAGCAAAATCGGCTGACAAAATCTTTGAAAGTACGAACAAACAAAAATAGTTTTTTGGATTTTAAAAGATTCAACTAAAAAGCCCCGCTTTTGGCGGGGCTTTTTTTTAAGCAATTTTTCTAATAAGCAGATGATCCGTTTCTTTATCAACCTGTTGTCCAATCCACTTCGGATGAGCCTGCAGGAAGATCTTCACCAACTGCGAATCAAACTGTGTTCCGGCGCAACGCTTAAGCTCCTCATAAACAACTTCATCCGGCAGTCCTTTACGGTAAGCCCTCGTTTGCGACATCGCATCGTAAGTGTCCACTACCAAAATAACTCGCGCCAAGATGTTAATCTCGTCACCCAAAATTTTATCGGGATAGCCCGTACCATCAACACGCTCATGGTGCCCTCGAATGCCCGGCAAAATATTCGCGAAAAAATCATGCTTCGCTAACGGCTGAACAATCTCTTCGCTCATCACGGGATGACTTTTCATGATCGCCAGCTCGCGAGGATCTAATTTGCCAGGCTTGGCGATGATATCTTGAGAAACACCCATTTTACCGATGTCATGGAAAAGACCTGCAAACTCTGCAAGCTTTTGCTGATACTCATTCAAACCCGCATCACGGGCTAATTTACGGGACATTTCACCTACTCGGCAGCAATGTGCGTAAGTGACCGGGTCTACGATTTTCAACGATTGCATAAGCGCCTGTGCGGCTTCATAAGCCCACGCAGGTATATCTCCCCAGTTTGAAGCCATTATTGCTCCCTTCATTCCCATTAGACTTTTCGGCCCACGACTAAACAAACTTAATCACTTTTCGAGACAGATCTCAGAGTGAGACAACTTCAAGTTGACACTTCTGTTCAGGGTCTGAAAAACTAAAATCACGCTCTAATTCGAAGGATCAATATGAGACAATTTCTCTTAACAGCTTTAATCCTGACTCTGACCTCTCCGGCCCTTGCTCAGAAAATCAAAGTCCGTAAGGTCAAAGGCAACACTGCCATCATCGAGAGCAGCAGCCCCCTTCGCGCAGGAGCAGTTTATGACCTCATGTCTGCGAATGAACTGAGTGAAGACATGTCGTCTTCTTCGCGCAAGTATCTGGTCGGCCTGAACTTTGTTTTAACGAACACCAAGTCTGACGCTGCCAATGCCACAAACGAAACAAATATGGACCTCTCGGTAAAATTCGGATGGAATTTGGGGACTTTCGAGTTAGGCCCGTTGTTGAACTACAACATGAGCCATGCCAATGACATCACTCAAACCCTCTGGAAAATTGGCGGTTTTGCCGACTATAATTTTATGCCCAACATTTCGGGCGAAACTTTTCTGTGGGGCGTGGGAGGCACGGGATCCTTCGGAAATTGGGATAAAGGCAATGGCACCAAGGTAGACATCTTCGATATCTTCGCAGGGCCCTTCACTAAGTGGTTCCCGACTTCAAGTGCGGTCGGCTTCCGTGTGGACTTCGGTTTGACCTACCAACGTCAAACGACACCTGCCGGAAATAACACAGTTTCAGGGTTGGCTTCGTCTGCGGGAATTTTTGCTTATTTCTAAAAAATGAAAGCTAACATATTAAATAAAAAAGGCGCCTTCAGCGCCTTTTTTATTTCCTGTTGGCCCTTAGAAATTAAGACCGACTCCCACCGTTCCATAGAAGGTATTCAACTCCGCCTTCTGATTCGCTGACACAGCTTGGAAGGCATAACGTTTGATACCAAAACCCGCTTCACCGAATAAATTTTGCGACCAAAGAACTTTACCATGGAAATTCAAAGACATCGAAGAATTCAATGTCACAGCCGAATCCATCGATTTCAAATAATAGATAAACTCAACGTCCACCCATTTTGGATATTTAAACAAAGGCAGCACATTCATCATATCATCAAAGATCTTTGGCATTGAACGTGCCCAAAAAATCCCCGCCCCCAACATCGGAGCCTTCAGTGTATCAAAGTTAACGTCTTGGTAGGAAGCCATAAGCCCCACCGTCTCATCACGATTCCACAACCCCGGAGTCAGACGATATTTTAAATCCGTCGTCAAAACACTCAAAGGTGCCGTGCGACCTGCCGTATTGACTTTCAACTCATTGAAGGAACGGAAGTATTTGATACTCATGCCCCAGCGCTGGCGAGAAACATAGTAGTCTGTCCAGCCAAAAAGATCTTCGAACCACTGATTGTAGGCAAGCTCGCCCATGAATACAAAATCACTTGCGGACTTCGCCACTGACAGCCGCGCAGAGAGCTCTCTTGGATATCCCTTATAGATTTCAAAATAAGATCTATATGTTTTCCCTTCAAACTCCACATTCAGGTAGGAACGATTGATTTCTCCACGCTCTGTGCCCTTAAATCTCCACATAAACAGCGTCGGATCAGAGTCGTCCATCTCCACCGAGTTTTGATCAGATGTTACTTTTGCCGTAGCTTGCTTACGCGCAAACAACTTCACACCGTCAACGTAGGTTCCTGCCGGGGTTCTTTTATGCAAAAACACGCGAGATTGACGACGTGGGATTTCAGAAAGCTCAAATCGTTGTTTAAAGATCCCGCCCCCCTGCCCCGGTAGATACACCTTCGGATCGTCTGTCTTCACCACGGCAGCCCAGAACCTACGCGGATCACCAATGGTATCTTCGAAGCCAAGAAGCTTCGTCAAGTTGGTGTACTGATCGGGATTCAAAAGAACAGACTTCCCCAGAGGACGTGTGTCGTAACCGACGATGCGCAGGGTCTTGTCACGACTTGTGTCGGAAATATCCATCAACTGCAATTTATTGGGAGCAGCAATGAACTCGTAACTTTCACCCGTCGCAAGTTCTGCGAAAAACGAAGTCGGTCCGTCTTGTGCCACAGCCGCGGATTGTTTCAAGCTGGCTTCTTCTTTGTTAAAAAGAACACGTGGGGTCGTCGCATCCACGCGGACTTTCCCCATCATCAGCGAGCCCTCGACCACTTTAGTCCCATACCACTGAGAGCAGATCTTAGAGATATTTCGTCCCTCAGACTGAGTTAAGCAAAAACGAAAGGTGTTATTTTGATTCCGGAAAGGTGCCGCGGCAGCCTTCACATCAGAAATCACATATTGAGAAGAAAAAATGCCATTGTTAAGGTCTGCCGCAGGAACAGACTTCGCAAGCAAAGCCGTGCGCCACTCCGACATTTTGGTCATCCAACGAGTTTTTTCTGCATCTGAAATCTCGTACTTCCACAACACAGTTCCTGTACGGGAAATCATTTCAAGCGTTCCAGATTTGATCAGATTATTTGGCCAGACCATAACCAAGGCATCTTGGGCTGACTCAGCGGAAGTCAAAACCTGAGGCAATTGCGGATGTGTTTTTCCCAATGGCATCAAAGCAAAGAAAAAAGAGGTTTCATTAAGTAACACGGGGCCAACTTTAAGGGTTTTCCCCTTCTGCAAAGTCAGATCGTACTCAACTTCGAGCGGAGGCAATAGCAAACCATTATCCAGCTGATCGAAGTACAAAGGCTTATTGTAGTCTTTGCTGGCCGCTGACTTTAATAAAGATTTTTCGGGAGCTGGGATTTCTTCCGTTGTAGCACTTACAGTATCCTGAGCCTCTGTCGGAACCTCGGGAGATTGTTGCGCTTGTACAGACATTCCTAAAAGCAATCCAAGGATGATAACCAGATGCTGCGCACTATTCACGTTGATACCTCATTAAGCTTTATTTTATTGAATGCGAGGTTTCGTAACAAGCTAAATTGTTGGACTGTCTGGGATTTTCGGATTATAGATCAACCTGAAGAATAAGGAGTTTTATGTCGTCCGCACGCACTGTTTACCATATGAGAGTTGAAGAAATCATTGATCATACTCCGTCCGTGCGCGAGCTCGTTCTTCAAACAGACTCTCCGACGGAATTTAACTTTAAGGCCGGCCAGTTTGTAATGCTTCAAGTCCCACAAGGAGAAGCAAAACCAGTCCTTCGTGCGTACTCTATCGCTTCTGACGACCGCACAAAAAACGGCTTTAGATTGCTCTTCAAGTTTGTTGAAAATGGCATTGCCTCGACGTTTGTGTGGGGTCTTAAAGGCAAAGAGCTTTTGAACTTCACCGGACCTTTCGGCAAAGTCTTTTTTCAAGAACCTCCGACTGAGCAAATTGTGTTCCTCAATACAGGCACGGGTCTATCTCAGCATATTTGCTACCTGCTTTCTAAAAAAGAACAGTACCCCAACTTGCGCTATCGCCTGCTCTTCGGGGTGCGTACAGAAAAAGATATGTACTATGTGCCAGAACTCGAAAAGCTCGCGAAAGAGCTTCCTGACTTCAAATACGAGTTTGTTCTGTCACGCCCTCCAGAACATTGGACGGGTAAAAAAGGATACATCCAAAATCATATCGCTGAGTTTGATTATAAGAACATTCCGACGACATTTTATATGTGCGGTAACGGTGGGATGATTAAAGAAGTAAAACATCAGCTGATCGAAGTGGATGGTATCGAGAAAACTCGTATCTGGTCTGAAGCCTTCGACTAAATTCGTATCTATTTTACAATTTCGCTTATTAACTAGAGACTCTAGAGCTATTTTGCTAACCCTTTCGCTTCCTTTGAAAATGAAAGTGGTTTAGCAATGAAACAGACTGTGATTTCGGTAGTTCTTCTATTTTTGGGCTCTCTGGGTTTTGCAAATACTTGTGACAGCTTCCCCAAAGAAGGACATGTGGCCGTTCCGATAGTTCTTGAAGATGGAACCGAAATTCTTTTTAGAGCAATACTGCAAATTGAACACGTTAACAGCTTCAAAGAACGCGTTATCACTCACCGCTACAACCATCCCCAAGTTTTTGTCGGAAACAAAGAAGTGGCCGTGACCGCTGCCGGCCTAGATGGCATCGCGAAAGCCATGGGATACGATGGCCTGGGTTTCAGAGAAATGGGAACCAATGCTGGAATTTTACGTAAACGTAAAACCCTAACAACTGTCGACGAAAACCTAATTTTGGCAAAATCACCTAAAGCACTCTACGTGATTTCCCCGCTGGGCTTTGGCATTTTTCATCACAGACAATGTGCTCCGTGGATGTTTAACTAAGTTAAGGGCTCAAGAATCAACTCTATGAACTTCGAAAAAAAGCGTGCTGCTTTTGAGCTCATCCTCGCCGGAGCCCTTTGGGGTTTCGGTTTCATTGCATCAACCTGGGCTCTTCAAAGCTTTACCCCTACAGAGACTCTGGTTTTACGCTTCATCACCGCTTCAGTCCTGGGCGAAATTCTTTACCTAGTCCTACGCCAGCCTAAACTAAATTCCGCAAAATCTGACTTTATCAAAGCCTTACCTGCTGGTGCTCTTCTGGGTGGCATGCTCTTGCTACAAACAATTGGACTGAAGTATACGACAGCCACCAAGAGCGGTTTCCTAACGAGCCTCTATGTGATCTTGGTTCCATTGCTTAATACGTTATTTTTTAAGACAACCAGTTCTTGGAAAAACTATGCACTGGCACTGTTGGCGCTCTTTGGAACCTTTATTCTGATGGATGCCAAAGTTCACGATATGAATGCCGGCGACATGTGGACACTGGCTTGCTCTGTCATTGCGGCACTTCATATTATTTATATCGGCAAGATATCAAACACCGTCGGAAATTCCTTCCGCTTTAACAACTTTCAGTCCATCTGGGCGTTATTGATTTTAGCTCCCCTCCTGTTGACTCAAGAAACCGTCACTCTTCATCAGGGAAGTTGGATTTCTTGGTGGGGGGTTTTAATTTTGGGGCTGGGTGCAAGCTTGATTGCGTTTTCGATTCAAATTCGCGCGCAAAAAATATTATCTGACTCAACTGCCAGTATGATTTTTTTACTGGAATCACCTTTTGCAGCCTTGTTTGGTTATCTGTTGCTGCATGAGCGCCTCACCTTATTCCAAGGTTTTGGCGCTATCATCATACTGGCCGCTTCCGCTATGCAGATTCTGTGGGACCCTTCTTCAAAGAATAGAAAAACGCCACCAAAATAATCGCAGCACCGGACAATCCGGTCACCCACTCTGGGACATGAACGAACGGCGATATCAACATCACCATAGCAAGCACCCCAATCGCATAGAAAGCACCATGCTCTAAGTACGCAAACTTAGTCAGAGCTTCTTTTTCGACGAACATGATCGTCAAACTTCGGACGAAGAACGCACCAATACTCAGACCAATCATAATGATGAACAGATTGTGGGTAATGGCAAAAGCTCCAACTACACCGTCAAAACTGAAAGAAGCATCTAAAACTTCAAGGTACAAAAAACTCGCGGCACTTGCGCGATGAACGTTATGCATAGTCTCTTCAGACGCTTCCATAAATGCACCAACACCATCAACGGCCACATATGTCACCAATCCCGCAATCCCCGCTACCAAAAAGGCATGGGATTCTTCAACTTGAGGCATGATTTTACTGATCGTCACCAAAGTGATAAGCGCCAATGCGATTTCAACAGCTTCAATTTTCCCAAGGAATACCAACGGTTTTTCCAATGGAGTAATCCAATGCTCCGCTTTTTCTGCATCGTAGAAATAATTCAACGCGACCATCAGCAAGAATGAACCACCAAAGGCCGCGACTTCAAGGTGCGCTGATAACATCAACTGCGCATATTGATCTGGACGAGTCGCTGCCATCACCAAGGCTTCCCAAGGGTTCACAGCGCCAACAAAACTGACAATAGCTAATGGGAACACCAAACGCATGCCGAAAACCGCAACCACCATACCCCAGGTCAAGAAACGATGACGCCATACCGGAGTCATATCCTTCAGGACTGTTGCGTTGACGATCGCATTATCAAATGAAAGTGAAGTTTCCAAAACTGCGAGCACAGAGGCGATAAACAATGCCTCGAGGCCAGCCGCGACAGTCCCTCCGTAGTAATGCCCAACAAAGAAAGACAGGATCAAACCAATAATCGTAATAACAAAAGAGCCCGTGAAATATTTCATAATGTCCAGCTATCCTTATTTAAGGATCTTTTTCAAGAATTTTCCTGTTTCGCTATCTTTAACTTTTGATACTTGCTCAGGAGTTCCCGTCGCCACAATGCGACCGCCATGCTTACCACCGTCCGGGCCTAAGTCAATCACATGGTCCGCCGTTTTCACGACTTCCATGTTGTGCTCAATTACCAACACCGTATTTCCGGATTCGGCAAGCTCCTGCAAAAGCTCCACAAGTTTGCGAACGTCATCGAAATGCAAACCCGTTGTGGGCTCGTCCAAAATATATAAAGTTTTACCAGTGCCTCGGCGCGAAAGTTCTTTGGAAAGCTTCACGCGCTGCGCTTCGCCGCCCGACAAGGTCGTCGAACTTTGCCCCAGGGTCATGTAGTCCAACCCAACACGATGCAAAGTTTCAAGTTTGCGATAGATTTGTTGGTGATTGCGGAAAAACTCAAGGGCCTCGGCGACACTCATGTCCAATACTTCCGCGATGGATTTGTTTTTATACTTAATATTCAAGGTCTCGCGATTGTAGCGCTTGCCCTGACAAGTATCGCAAGTGACAAATACGTCGCTTAAAAAATGCATTTCCACGCGAATCTGCCCGTGCCCCATACATGTTTCACAACGCCCGCCTTTAACGTTAAAGCTAAAGCGACCAGGTTCATAGCCACGCAATTTTGAATCCGGCAAGTTCGCAAACAAATCCCGAATCATCGGAAACAGACCCACATAAGTGGCCGGAGTGGAACGCGGAGTACGGCCAATGGGACGCTGATTGATGTCGATAACCTTATCGACATGATCCAGACCTTCGATTTTTTTATAAGGCGATGGTTCGGCCAACGCTTTATAAAACTTTTTCGCTAATATTTTATAAAGCGTATCAATAATCAGAGTACTTTTACCAGAACCCGAAACACCGGTCACAGCCGTTAGGGTCCCCAGAGGAATTACCAAGTCAACATTTTGCAAATTGTTGCCGGTCGCACCCGTGAGTTCAATGAAATTGCCATTACCGGTTCTGCGTTTCGCAGGAACTGGTATCCGAACTTCACCTTTTAAGTACTTCCCGGTTAAAGAATTGGGATTGGCTTCCAATTCCGCCGGAGTTCCTTGGGCCATTTTTTCACCGCCCAGACGTCCTGCGCGAGGCCCCAAGTCCACGACGAAGTCAGCATAACGAATCGTGTCCTCATCGTGCTCAACCAAAAGAATTGTATTCCCACGTTCTTTCAACTCGCCAATGATGTCGAGCAAGCGATGATGATCACGGGGATGCAAACCAATACTCGGCTCATCCATCACATACAAAACACCAATCAAAGAAGATCCTACTTGGGTGGCCAGACGAATACGCTGTGCTTCACCCCCAGACAGCGTCCGCGAGGATCGATCCATAGACAGATAAGAACAACCCACACGAATTAAATAATCCAGGCGATCTACGATTTGCTTGTTAATTTTTTCAGCAATCAGCTGATCTTTAGCGCGCCATTTAAGTCCCGTAATCCAATCACGCAGATCCGCAGAACTCATTTTTGCCAATTCGGAGATATTGCGCTCACCGACTTTGATATTCAAGGCTTCCTGACGAAGGCGCGAACCGTGGCAATCTGGGCAGTCGCGCAGAACCATTTCTTCGCCTTCTTCATCGTCTTCATCAGAGGTCTTTTTGCCTTTGTATTTATAAACGACTTTATCCAGTTTTTTACTGCCAACTTCACCGTCAGAAAATTGTTCTTCTTCGATCAAATCAATCGTGCCTAAGCCATTACACGTTTGGCACGCCCCACGAGGATTATTGAAGCTGAACATTCTGGGTTCAATTTCAGGAAAACTGTATCCGCACTGAGGACATGCTGAATGTAAAGAATACGATGTGCGCTCTCCGCTTAAGGTCTCAATGATCACACGACCATTCGCCATCGAAAGAGCGGTATTGATACTCTCAGACAAACGATTTTTTAAAGAGTCTTTTAAGATCAACTGATCCACGACCAGATCGATGTCATGGGATTTGGTTTTCGCAAGCTTCGTCGCTTTATCAAGATCAATCATCTTGCCGTCGACTTTGGCTTTCACGAATCCTTTTTTAGCCCAACGCTGGAATTCCGCTAAGAACTCCCCTTTTTTTCCCGAGGCCATAGGAGCCAACACATAGAATTTTGCCCCGACGCCTTTTTTGAAAACATCTTCAATAATTTGCTGCGGAGTTTGGCTACTAACGGGAACGTGATGTGTCGGACATTCCGGCACACCTACTTTTGCATACAACAGGCGAAGGAAGTCATAGACCTCGGTCACAGTCCCCACTGTCGAACGCGGGTTCGTACTGACAGATTTTTGATCTATGGCGATAGCCGGAGAAAGCCCCGTGATCGAGTCGACTTCGGGCTTTTTAAGTTGCTCAAGAAAATTACGAGCATAAGCCGAAAGGCTTTCTACATAACGGCGCTGTCCTTCAGCATAAACAGTATCAAACGCTAAAGACGATTTTCCACTGCCACTTAATCCCGTAAACACCGTGATCTTGTTACGTGGAATAGTAACACTGACATCTTTAAGATTATGCTCTTTGGCACCTTTAACTACGATTCCATCATCAATTTGTGACATAAGGAAACAGTGTACGCGCTCGCAGCCCGAGGCACAAGAACCTGCCCAAACGCCTTGGCGCATCACAAGCCAATCCCCACACGGAGGCACTTAGAAAAGAAAAAAGCCTGCATTTGTGATGCAGGCTTTTTTTATAAACTTAATCTTTAAAAACTTAGTTAAAAACTAAGCTTTAGGTGCTGCAGCAGCTTTACCTTTTTTGGCAGCCAATTCTTCAGGAGACATACCCCATGGAGAACCACCTTTTTTCTCGCCACCACGGCCACCGCCGCGAGGACCTTTACCACGACCTTTTGCATCTTTATCTTCTGCAACAACTGGTTTTGCCATCGCGATGAACTCAGGAACATAATGAAATGCTTCAACTTGAACAGCTTTAGCCGGAGCTTTTTCGCCTTCGTTCAAGCTCATAACAACAACACGTTTCAAGTTCGCAGTGTTTGTTCCTGCAACTTCAAGAGCGTTCACGAAATGAGTCAGCTTTTCGCCTTCGAATTTGAAAGATTCACCAAGGCTTGTTTGGATTTCTTCAGGGGTTTTACCCGCCAAAGTTGCTTTTTGAGCAAGACCTTTAGTTAATGTAAAAGACGGAAATTCTGTAACTGATTTCATGAGAACTCTCTTCTGAAGGGGTGTTAAGGCCTCTACAATGGTCGGAAGTTCCCATCTCGTCAATTCAGAAACACCTTCAGCCACGAAAAACCTTAGCGAGCCGCCTTTGCCTGGCAATCAGGGCAAACGCCGTACAGTTCCAGGATGTGATGAGTCAGCGCAAACCCGAATTGGTTGGCGACTTTCTCTTGAAGTTGTTCAATGGCGCGGTTTTCGAATTCACAGATCTTTCCGCATTTCACACAAGTCAAATGGTCATGGTGCCCCTTAGGAGTCAGCTCGTAACGAGCTGGCAAGCCACCCATGCGGACTTCGGTAACGAAAGAGCCTTCGGTCAGGGTCCGAAGAAAACGATATACCGTCGCAAAGCCAATTTCAGGATGGTCTTTCGCCAGCTTCTCATAAAGCTCTTGTGCTGTGACGTGGCGACGCCCCTCGTGAAGAGTTTTAAGAATCGCCAAACGTTGGCTGGTAACTTTTAAATTAAGCGCGCGAATGATCTTTTTAAGCTCAGCTTCATCAAAAGGATCATGATGAATAATGATGTCTTCATCATGCTGCCTTGGAAGAACTGGAACTGGATTTGACTCGCGACCCATTAAATACCACCTTGAAGGCTACTTTATAGGCCACGCCATACTAGAAAGTCCAATTTTCTAAGAATGATTATCAATTAGATTTCAAAAACTACGTAAATTTTGCCCCTTGGAGATATGGGAAACAGCATTATGAGGATGTAGGCTTTCCACATGGCTGAATTCAGCTACGTAGTCCAAAATTTCTGGATGGGCATCTAAGGCTTCTTTTGCACGACGAGCCGCATCTTCGCAGAACATGAGATTTTGGCCGTTTCGCAAAGCAAATTCTTGTTCATCTTCACGCTTTACCGCCCCTTGCACAGCGGTCTGCAAAGCTTCTTCGATGATGTCGATCAATTGACCGTAGGCATAGTTGGAAGCGACCTCAACTTTTACGCGGGCAAAGCTTCTTTGCGCATGCGGAGTTGCCACAATCCCTTGAGTTGTCCCCAACCATTGATGAACGACATCAAAGCTAACGTTGGCGTCTCCAAACTGCTGCTTGAAATTATCTTGGATCAATTGACGAGACAAGGCCGCAGAGGCCGGACATGTACTGGAATAAGTGACGATGACTTCCACGAAATACTTCTTCGCGCCATTCACATTCAAGGTCGATAGCACCACGGGATAAGAGCGCCATGCTTGGTTGTCACTCTTCAAAGCTTTGCGAATTAACGGAGCTTCGAACTGAACTTGTACCAACGCTTGGGTCGAAAGGTCTTCGTGGGTTTGCAAAAACTGATCTGTCGCTTGTCCTAAAAGGGCTAAAGACATTTCGTTTTTGGAAAGAATATCTTGAGTGATTAAATACAGACGCGACATGTGAATACCGCGAGATGGTTTTTTATCCAAACTTACTTTAGCATCAGCGCGCGCGGGAATGCGATACACACCATCGGACTGTCGAAGCATAATGGGTAATTCAATCGAACCCATTCCAACCCAGTCAATGGGAGCGAATTTTTCGGTGTGCATTTCTTTTGCTACGTCGGGAAGATGTTTGTTCGTCATGGATTTAGCCTTTACCGCAATTTCCCTGTAAAGACTCTGTTTTTATAGTTTTTACAGTGAATTTGAAATATAACTGATAACATGAAAAAGCAACTGATCCTGGCCAGCACTTCCAAGTACAGACAAGAACTTCTTTCTCGTTTAGCAGTGCCTTTTACGGCACAACCCCCTGCCATTGACGAAGATAAAGAAAAGGATCCATCCATGGCGCCACGCACCTTGGCCGAACACCTGGCAAAGCTTAAGGCCGCGAGTCTGAAAGGCGAAGGAAAAGTCGTTATTGGCGGGGATCAATTGGTGTCCTTTGAGGGTCGCATTATCGGCAAGGCCCATACTCGCGAAAACGCCATTGAACAGCTGCTATCGATGCAGGGCAAAGTTCATGAACTGGTGACGGCGATCTGTATTTATGATGGCGAAAAGGCCATCCCCTACACTGACATCACCCGCATGCATATGAAAAAACTGACCCGGGAACAAATCGCCCACTATGTTGATTTGGACATGCCCACAGACTGTGCAGGCAGTTATAAGATCGAAAAACATGGCATCATGCTGTTCGATAAAATCGAAAGTGAAGATTTCACGGCCATTCAAGGATTACCCTTGATTGCGCTCTGCAAACTGTTGGAAACTGCTGGACCGCTTTAAATTCTGATTTGGAGACAACTATGACGGACTTACAAAAAAAACTATACGAAGCAGCCTGCGCAGCGCAAAAGCATGCCCATGCTCCTTATTCTAGCGCCTTGATTGGTGCCGCCATTTTAACGGGAGATGGTAAAATCTATTCTGGATGCAACGTGGAAAATGCTTCTTTTGGCGGAACCGTCTGCGCAGAACGCGTTGCGATTTTCAAAGCAGTTTCTGAAGGTGCCAAAAAAGAAATCAAAGAAGTGATGGTGATTAGCGATGCTGATAAACCATGGCCACCGTGCGGATTCTGCCGCCAAGTTATCGCGGAATTTGGATCTGAAGACACTGTGATCTACACAGCGAACCTGCAAGGTAAAATGAAAACCTTCAAATTTGGGGATCTTTTTCCTGAAGCCTTCACGCCAAAACACTTAGATTAGTGATTGCCACACAGCCAGAAATCACTGTTTCGGCGTTCTAATTGAACTTTTCCAAATACGCGTTGAAGTCGCCTTGCTTATCCAGCAACTGCTGCTTCAGCGCTTTAGCCTTTTGGCCGTAGGGAGCAAACTCCGGAGCCTTTTGCGCTGAAAACACCGACACGGCATGATCCAACATGGCCATCATTGCATTTCGCTGAGCTCCTTGCTGATCCTGTAACAGCAGCTTCTGACCAGATTCCAAAGTAAAATACACTCGGACTCCGTAGTGATCCGACAAAGGCTCACGCAAAGGTCCGCGCATATTGATTTCGCCGCGTTGAACTTTCAGGTGGGTATCCGCACCACCAATGTTAGAGACAAAAATATAGTCCAAAACATGATTGTCCAAACGCCAGCTATGGGGATTGTTGGCGCAATATGTACACAGACTATCAGGATAACGCCCACCCAAAGATTCCTGAAAGGTGTCGTGCAACCCCATCGTCGCCATCATGAATTCGCGATCGAACGAAGATTCATCGGCATTAAAATCTCCGGACATCAAAACCTTTAAGTCCTGATGTTGCAGACGCCAATTCAACATATCCAAAATTTGCGTCAGACGGACGGCCTGACTGTTGGGATGTAAATGAACGTTGATAAAATAGAACTCCTCGTTCATCGCGAAAAGCTCGGTGCGCACCACGTGGAAGGCTTTCTTAACGTCTAAAGCTTTACGAATTTTATCTAACAAACCACCTTCGCTGTTCACTTTAAAGGTGACCGTTTCAGTCGACTTAATATCAGAATCAAAGATCGACATCACTCCAATACGCTGACCGCGGTTTGGCGAACTGACAGAGTACTGATGCTTAAATGAGTTTTCGATCTGATCAATGTTGGAATTATTCCAGACTTCTTGCAATTGAATCACAGAGCAACGGGGCATCCCTATTAACAGGGCGCCAATCCAGCTCATGCGCTCTCGGGTAGCTGGCGCATACAGAGGGCCATAGGCATTATAAGTTTGCATACAGAACTGCGCTGGCTCGGGGATGATAACAGCGCCCCCTTCCGCTCTTGCGGAAAAGCTCATCCAAGAAAAACCCAGCACTGTTAAAAGTCCAAACTGTCTTAGTTTCATAAGTCCTCTATAAAGTGATTCCTTATATCCATTCGACCCGCCAGAAGAACCACTCTTTTGTAAATCAAAGCTAGGTCGTTCTTCAATTGAAGTACATCATTTTGTATAGAATTCTCGTTTACAGGGGCCTTTTACGGAGGAGAAACCCCTACTCAAAATCTAGGTTACAGAACCGCAATTCAATTCCTTTGGCTCATCTTGAAACAGAGTGGGCCAAGAACCCTTCAAAAGTAAAAAAAAACGACGACATCTTTTCCGTCTTACTTCCAAAATGAGACACTTCTTCTGCATGGTATTGGATCTGAGGGAGACACCTTACCGTCCATTGTCTCAGATAACATTAGTTCGATTTCGCAATTTTCTCGTTTTGATGGCATGAGTTTTTAGCCCTCTTAAAAGTTCGATTTCCTGTCGATACTATAGTCTCAGGGGGATGATACTATGTTTCGCTACAAAGCTTGCTTTGCAGTCATTGCGCTTTCATTTTCCGTTCAGGCTCAAACTATTACGCCGACGGATGCTGATATAAGCCTTGCGAAAAAACTTTACGAACGCATGACTGGCGTCAAAGCTTCTGCAAAAAAAGCCGAGCTTCAAAAAGTCATCTCTTTAGTCGCGGCCGGTAAGAACGCCGATGCAGCTGCCTATATCACCACAACTCCTGATTTTTTAAATGTCCAAGTTAAGAACTTTGCCCTTCGCCTATCTAACAAAGACAACTCTGTTAACGTGGGTTTCAATGACTTTGCCGCTTTGGTTACCGGAGTGGTTCGCGATAATAAGGACTTCAGAGATATTTTAACGGCAGAGTACTATTACGACATCACTGGTGGTGGAAACGAACTAGATCAACGCACACGATTGATCAATCAAACAAATTACTCCGTAGCGGAAACCACTTACCTGGATTTAACCACGGCCCTGACGTTTCATCCCAAGCAACAACTCATAGTTAAATCCGCCGATACCGGGATTCCTCAAGCCGAGCGCAGCAATCTTTATGTCACTACGGGCGACAACCCTGAACCATCCGGTGTTTTTACCACCCGCACCTTTGCAGAGCGGTCTTTAAGTGGTGGCACCAATCGTCGTGCTGTCGACTTTACAATGAATCAATTTCTTTGCGTGACGATGGCCGAAGCCGCTGATTCGAATGCATCCGACCAATACATCGGTCGCGACGTCGAACGCTTTCCGGGTGGCGATTACAACAAATTTCTGACGAGCTGCAAAAGCTGCCATTCCGTAATGGATGCGATGCGCCCCGCGTTCGGAAAAATGGATTATATAAATCTCTCTAACGGACAAGCGACCGGCTCTTATAGCAACATGAATGGTCAGTTTTATAATAACCACAAGATCGGTGATCAATTTACCAATTTCTACAATTCATTCTACAAGGCAACTATCGACACGGTTCTTCCTGATTTGGACATCAATCAAGAAAATTCGGACTACTATAAAACTCGATATGCCTTTCTCACTGCCCGAGGCGCGACGCCAGAGTCGGCAAAAACGACATTGGCAGGAGTTCTTAACACCATCAGAGACCCTAAAGTGGCCAATGATCTCGCGCTCAGCTTTAGAGACAAGAGCGCATCAGTTTTGGCAGATGTGCGTTCCAAGAAAGCTGACGCTGAAACCAAAATGTTTTATACGGCAACTTGTATAAATCACCTTTCTAACGCCAAACTATCGGTCGTCGACCAAGAAATAAAGTTTCTGCTTTGCAACTTAGACGACAAAAAAGAACTGTCCCTGTTATCTTCTTTTTATCAAACAACACTTGCTGCTAATAAAGTATCAGATGCCGAACAGACTCGCCTTATTAACAAATTGAACAACAAAAATCGCAATTCCATCGCAAATCTTGTAATCACCTATCTTCAAGCAAAAGAACAATCTGAATTGTATCCACGTGGAACCTTTGACTCTGAGACTGGTATCACAACAAAACTAAACAAAGGCTCTTACGCCTACGGCTTCATGGTTAAAAGTGATACCTTCGTAAATAATGCGACACTCGGAAGCAAGTCGACTTTCTTTGGCTGGAGAGGCGCAAACAAGGACGGCGGCAAAGGCATTAATGACTACGGAAAAATGATCTCCCAATCTCGTCGCTTTAGCCAGTGCATGGCCAAACGAGTTTACGAGAATACTTGCGGCAAAAAGTTAACTTCGAACCAATACTCAACTCTTGTTCGCCTGGGCGATCGTTTTGAGGCTGTAAAATACAATCTTAAAGGTCTTTATCAAGAAATTGCTTTAGATCCAGCTTGTGGAATTGTGAAGGAGTAACAACCATGAATACGAAAAAAACTCTTCGCCTTTCTTTAGGATTAGGATTTTCATTCATGATGATTACCTTTTCATTTCAAAACTGCGCACAACAGTTAGATTTAGCCAGTGTTGGTGATGGCAGTGCTTTGAGCGCCTCCGAAGCCGGCTCTAACGGGCCTGAGGTACAAAGTAAATCCACGCCGCTAAGTGAAGGCATCCCGACAGACTCCAAGCAGACCTTAGAGTCCATGATGTCTCTTACAGGCCTTACACGCGCAGACATCAACATGACGGAAATCAACGGTGAAATAAACTACCGTCGAAATTTATTGGCACCACAAAGTGATATCTCGATGATCAATTCACCAGCTGTTATTGCCATCACCTCATTAGCTGGCGTGGTTTGCAAACAAGCCGTCGCAAAAGAAAAGAAAGCCGGTCTGGACATGTTCAAATACATGAGTTTTACCAAAGGGCCTTCTGCCTACGGTAAAGTTGGAGCCATTAACACCTACTCGAATCTGATCAAACAATTCTGGCTTAGAAACCCGACGGTGGAAGAAGTCACGATTATTACACAAACCGTGGAAGAATATTTCGCGACTTTGGATTCAGCGGCTTTGGGGAAAGCTACTGAATCTGAGAAATTAGCGATCTTTATCTGCGCCGGCGTTTTGTCCGTGCCAGAGTCATATTTAATGTAAGCTGAGTTTTATTTTGGGGACCTGTTAGTTTTTGGGGGAAGAATGAAGAACGATAAATTGAAACACCTGCTGGATAATAAAAACGATCCCAGTCAATTGCGCCTGTCTCGTCGGGAGCTCTTGGAAGCAGGGCTTTTAACCTTCGCGACCCGCGTTGCGGTTCCTGGTGCTGTCACTTCCATTCTGACGATGGGAGAAAAAGCCGTCGCAGCAGAAGCTCCGATGATGCCATTTGTAACCTTAAGTCTCTCTGGTGGCGCGGCCCTTCACGGAAACTTCGTCGTTAAAAATGCCGGCGGTGACCTTCTAAGTGAATATACAAAACTCGGCCTTGGCAAAGCCGGTTTCTCGACATCGCGAGTGATGGGTGCAGATTGGGCGAATTCTTCCCAGTTCCATAAAGGCATTCAGTCCGTTGCTTCGGCCGATGCGCTTTCCCGCGCAAACCTTGTAGCTCTTTGCACAGACACAGCAAATGACACTAATGCCCTGGCCGCAAGTCGCCCCTTTTATGATCTCTCCGGCCCCCTAGAACGCGCTGGCCTTGTTGGCAGCACTTTGCCCGGGTTGCACTTTGGTTCGTCTGCGGAAAATCTGCGACCTGTGTTCAGCGCTCCCAATACGACTCTGAATGTCGCTACTTTATCTGATCTTTTTGCAGCCTTGAATTATTCCAGCGTTTTCGCGGACAATGGCATTCTTAATAAAACTCAAAAAGGCGCTTTAGGTAAATTCGTCTCTCGGATGACGGCATCACAAGCCGAAAAACTGAATGGTTCTGATGATAGCGTCAAGAAAGCTTTGAAAGAAGCCGGGATTAAATCTGGTGCCATCATCGAAGCCGGCGGAGCTACTGGTATTGACCCCCGCCAAGACGTCAATGTTCAGTCTGTATATAAAATTACAACTTCCACGGCGACAAACTCTCTCGACTCAATGACCTCCGCGGTCGTGTACAACGCCTTGAAAGGTAATATTTCTCACGGGCGCATCACTCTTGGGGGGTATGACTATCACGCTCCGGGTTTGCGTGAAGCGGCTGATACCAAGGATTTCACGGCTGGTGCCCACCTTGGTAAAATGATTGAGCTTGCTCATCGTATGAAAAAACCTTTGTTTGTGCTTATCACAACGGATGGCGCTTGCGTTTCTCAAATATCAGAATCCGCTACTAGTATTTGGTCTTCAGACTACAGCTCGTCGGTGCAATTTATTATCGCTTACGATCCGAATGGAAAAGTTAAATCCACGGGAAATCAAATCGGCCACTATCTTGCGGATCAAAGCGTCGACAACACAACTCTGGTGGGTTCTCGCCCAGACTATGTGGCTGCTGCAATTTTAGCGAACTATTTAAATATCAATAACAAGATGGGTCTTTTCAAGCAGCTCGCTCCGGCGACGTTGCAATCTGACGACGTTGCAAAAGTTGTCAAACTTCACGTGGGGTAAGAGTGGACCTAAATAAGAAGAGCCTCCTTAAGTTTATCGCGATAGCCTCTGGTTCGACCCTGCTGGTTTTTGGGTTTCAAAACTGTGGTGCAGGTCTTGGCGAAGGCTTTGTTCTGGATTCCTCAAATCTAGCAACGGGTGCCATTGCATCCAACAGCGAAAGTGGTGCGCCCACGGACAGCTCCGACGGAAGCAGCTCCAGTGGAGAAGTAAGCACCGGCGACATTTGCGAGGATCAACTTTATGCAAAATTTGGATCGGGATACTATTCGTTCCTACGTAAAAACTGTGCTGGCTGTCACAATGGCGAGCATGAGGCACCCGCGTTTGCGTCCGCGAATCAGTACCAGTCTTATCAAATTTTCAAAGATAAAGGCTATATTGCAATTTCTAATAATGCAGTAAATACGAATCACAACTACCCCGCGACAGGCCCGCAAAACAATGGGGCTATCACGAGTTTAAAGGCAGAGTGGGAAACCGCTTTAAACGATTGGGCTACCTGTAAAGGGGCCAGTGCTGTGGATAAGTCTGTCGTGACCTCATCCATCACCAATGCCGCTATTGTGAACAACAAAGGCATCGCCTCTTATTGGGGAGCTCTTTCTTGGAACTTCACAACCAACATGCCCGCAACAAGTACGAAATGGCCTTTACAGCTGTCGGTAGAATCTCAAGTCGCGATCGTGAATAAAAGCGCCGTGGGATATGCAATCCGCAATCCTGTTATAAAGATCACATCTGGTACCGCCAAGTACCGAGTGAAAGGATTGTTTTTCTATCTCAATGACAAAATGGTAGATTCAGCAACGACCTTCAGAAACATCAACGCCGTCATTTGTCCCAACGTGGATTTGAATCTTGCAGCGGTGGGAAATGCGCAGCTTTTAGTGGCTGCGACCCAGAAAACTACGGATAATTTTGCAGTGCAGTTCACATCCATTGAACAAGCCGAATCCACAGCGCCCTGTGGTACTGCAGTAACCGACACGGTGCCGGTAGACACAACACCAGCGACCGTCTCGTTCACACAACTGACTTCGTCTGATGCCACATTGGGTGTCTTTAAAAATCAATGTTACAGCTGCCATAGCGGTACGCGGATCAGCGCCGGCCTAGATCTAAGTAACTACGACCAAGCCAAGGCCAAAGCGGCAAAAATCATAAGTCGCATCAACGACTCAGGAAGCCCGATGCCGACGACGGGGCTCATGTCATCCTCTGCGCGCTCCATTGTCGAAAAATGGGTCTCGACGGGAACTCCAAAATAAATAAAAACAAAAGGCTCCGAACTCGGAGCCTTTTGTTTTTATAAAGTCAGACTGAAACGCTCTGTTAAATTATGAACTGTCACCGATTCCAGAAAACTTCCCGAATCCACCTTTTTCCCGATTTCTAAGGAAAGCTTCTGGGTCAATTCGCTGAAGCCAGACGCCGATAGATTTTTAACCACCTTAAAAGACTCATGGGAAAAATCTGCTTCGCAATCAAGGACTCGCAACCAACTAAAATCTGCCTTCAGCAAAGCAAACTGTTCCCGCTCCTGCAGAAAAGCTTCCAAAAACTGGCTGTACTTTACGATCATATTTTCCGGAGATATCTTATCATTCCAGGAAAAGCTCCAGCCCCGTTCTTCGCGGAAAGACAAACTCACCAAAGTGGCCTGCTCTGCCTCTGCCTCTGCCCGTTCGATAAGGTTCAATCGTGTCACCGCCAAAATTTCAGCGAAGGCATGACTCAAACTATCGGACTTTGAAATGAAAATATCTTGCTCTAAGGATGTTTTAAGTCCCCCAAGCCATTTATCAACCAGCATCAGGTTCACAGTCATCCCCGACAAGGGGTTGACGTCTTTACTAAAGCCCGCAGCTAAATGAAATAAAAAGCCCCGTCTTGCGGACGAGGCTCCTTCGATAACAATTGAAATTGGTATCTCTCTAACGAATTGCAACATTACTGAAGCTGAATAGCTTGTGGATTCATTGTTACATGAGAATTTTTGCGGAACTGATTCACCCACGCTTCAAACATGCCATCGGCTCTGCCTTTTTGCATAGTTTCAGCAGTCATAGGCTCTAAAGCCTTAACGCCTTCCACTTTCGTTTCTTTCAATTTCAAAACGTATTTGGCTGCGCCATCGCGAACCAAACGCTTCAACAAAGGCTGAGCCTTCGTCAATTCGAAGATCGCTTCGTGAGCCACTGGGCTTGTGATTTTCGGGAAATTGTCTGCGCTGATTTCAACCAAGCCTGTTTCGTCCCAAGTCGCTTTCATTTCTTTAAGCTGCGCATTCACTGCCGATTCATCGCCTTTTACCAAAGCTTCATCCAAAGCTTTCACAGCAGCTTCTGCTTTTTCTTTAGTCATTGCTTTCGTCAAAGCTTCTTGATCGATCTTAACGAAAGAGACATTCATTTTGTTGCTGCGAAGCTCCAACATTTTAGCCAACTCAATGCCTGAAGTGCGCGATGCAATTTCAAACAAATGGCGGCTTCTAATATTAGAAACATCTTTACGGATCTTATTTTCAAAATCCCCTGGAGAAGAGTGAGTCCCTTCCAAATAACGACTGTAGAATTCACGTTGGAATTGGCCGTTTTGTTGGAAAAATGGGACATCTTTTACGATAAAATCACGAACTTCCGCGTCAGTCGCCAAAATGCCTTCGCTTTGTGCAGCTTGAGAAACAAGCTCCATGCGCACAAGATTCTCAAGTGCTTGCTGACGAAGAAGTTGACGCTGAGAGCTAAAATCCATCTGACTGCCAAATAGATTTTGGTAGTACTGCTGAACACGGTTTTCCTCCTGTTGGAAGTCCGCGACAGAGATCAAAGTGTTATTTACACGGGCTACGGAACCAATACTGGCACCCATCTTCCCAGGCAAACCGAAAAACACGAATACAAGAATGATAGCACCGAAAAGAACGATCGCTGTGACACTCTTCGCTGAGAGCTTTCTTTTCATCTTATCTGCCAAATTTTCGCTCATAAAAAAATCCTTCCTCATACAAGCTGCCAAACGAGCCGTTCCATTAGCCAACGAATTTTATATTAATTCAAGGGGAAATTGTTGAATTCCTTAAGTCTTTTGAATAGCGTTGTGTAGATTAGGTAGGTGACATTTGAATTTCTTCAACTTTGATCTCAAAAAGCTTGTGCTCATCGGAATCGTTTTGGCTTTGCCATTGATTTCTATCAACATGCAGCAACGCCCTCAAGAATCCCACTGGCTGGTACGCCCATTCAGTATGCTTGGCAGCGCTGTGTCCGAAACATTTTTCGGTTTCAGTCATGGCGTAAAAGATACCACAGCCATGTATATTGATCTCGTTAATATTAAGAAACAAAGCGAACAACTGCACAGCGCTAACAACGAGTTGCATACCCGTTTGGACAGAATGAACGAGTTGCAAATCGAAAATGATCGCCTGCGTGGTTTGCTAGAGTTCAAGCAAACGACTAAAATGAAACTGACCGCGGCACAAGTTATCGGTCGCGATTTGGTCCTTGATCACAACACGATCACTATTAATAAAGGCTCCCAAGACGGAATCAAAGCAGGCCAAGCTGTCATCACGACCGGCGGTGTTTTGGGTTATATCTTTAAGCCGGAACCACTTACAGCCCACGTCATGCTTATCACGGACCGCTATGCCGTTGTGGACGGGATCGTCCAAAGAACTCGCGCTCATGGGATCGTTGAAGGAAAGTCTCAAAGCAGCTGTGCTCTTAAATACGTAGAACGCACTGAGGACGTTAAAGAAGGTGACCTCGTTGTCACTGGCGGCCTCGACAATATCTTCCCGAAAGGCTTCCCGGTCGCAATCGTTGAATCCGTAGAAAGAAAAACTTTTTCCGTCTCTCTGAAAGTTGACCTGCGCCCCGTAGTTGATCCGTATAAAGTAGAAGAAGTCTTCATCATCACCGATTCCGGCAAGGAAGACTTCGGCGATAAATTCGCACCCGTCACGACAACAGAAACACCAACTGATGGCACCAAAGCCGCAACCAAAGAAGTTCCTGCCGCGACAACGCCGCCCCCTGCGACAGCTCCAGCAGCCCCTGCGAAACCCGCGACAACTCACGATGCTAAAACCGCGAAGCCTGCGACAGCGACAACTCCTGTAGCGAAGCCTGAGGAGAAAAAACAGTGAAGATCCGCTGGAACGCCACTTTGAATTTTCTCTTTTTCACGGCCGTCTTGCTGTTAGTTTCAGGATTCCAGACAACTTTTTGGTTCCAGATGTTCGGCAACGTCCCCGCTCCGCTTTTGTGGCTGAATCTTATCGTCTATGTGACCCTTTATCGTAAACCATTCCCGGCAATTTTCACAATCTACGCCATGGGCTTTGTTTTACTCACATTTACAGCGATGCCACTAAAGATGATGTGGATTTCTTTACTGCTTCTCTTTACCTTAGTCTATGGAATCAAGAGCCGCGTCTTTTGGAGTGGCTCCGGATACTATACAATCATGTGTGGGTTTTCTGCCGTGGCCTACCACGTGATCTATTTCCTTATCTCGATGGTGCTAGAGAAAAACCCAGTAAGTTTTGAAATCATGGATCGCCTTGTACAAATCATTCTGACTCCATCGTTTGCTTTACCGATGTACTGGATTATGGCGAAAATCGATAAGGTTTTTCAAGACGAACTTGTTCATGAGCCCGGAGGATTGGAGCTATGAGTACATTCGTCAGTAATCCCGACGAGGCAAAAGAGTATCAAAGTCGATACCGTCTTTTCTATATCGTCATCGCTGCTACGTTTACCATTTTCACAATGCGTTTGTGGTATTTGCAAATCATCTCAGGAAACGAGCTTCGCGAGTTCTCTGAGAAGAATCGTATCAAACAAAATAAAATCACCGCTCCCCGTGGCTTGATGCTGGATCGCGATGGAAAAGTTCTGGTTGAAAACCTTCCAGGATTTGAGGTTCTTTTGACGCCTCAATATATCGAAGACTTGCCGTCTCTTTCGGCAACAATCGGTCCAATCCTCGGCATGGAACCGGACAAAGTGATTCAAAAAGTACAAAAGAGCCGAAAACAAAATGGTCCTTTCGCGCAGATCCGTTTGAAAGAAAATCTTTCCCGTGAAGAAGTTTTCCGACTAAAACGCGTTCGTTTGGATACACCGGGACTGGAAATCCGCGAGTCCATCGTTCGTTACTATCCATTAAAAGATAACGGCGCCCAGCTCTTTGGATATGTGGGTGAAATCTCTAAACGTCAAATCCCTATCTTGAATGATCTTTACAAAGACTTCCTGAAGTTTGACCAAGGGGATATCATCGGTAAATCAGGACTTGAAGAGACTTTGGAGAAAGACATCCGTGGAACCGACGGTATCAGCTTTATTCAAGTCGATGCTCATGGCCGTGAAGCAGTGACTCAGACTCCGAATATTTATGGCGAACAAATCAAAGACCAAGTTCCTGTTCACGGAAACAACGCCATTCTAACGATTGATCGCGACATCCAGGAAGCAACCTACAAGGCTATGAATCTGCAGAATGTTGATGCCCGCGGCCACATCGGTGGTGTTCTTGTTATGAAAACCAATGGTGAAGTCTTGGCTTGGCTGTCACAGCCTTCCTTTGACCCCAATGAGTTTTCTACAGGAATCACACCTCAGACTTGGTCTAAATTAATCAATGATCCATTTAAACCTCTTCGCAACAAAATCATTCAAGATCACAACCCTCCTGGTTCGACCTTCAAACCGATGGTTGCCGTGGCTGCGTTGAATGAAAAAGTGATCACGCCCACAACTATTGTATCCGCTCCAGGGGTGTTTTACTTTGGACGTCGTCCTTACCATGATGCCTTGAAGCAAGGTCACGGTAACATCACGGTTTTCCAAGCTATCGAACAAAGCTCGAACGTCTTCTTCTATAAAATGGGGATCGCGTTGGGCGTAGACAAAATGTATGACTATATCTATCAGATGGGTATCGGTCAGAAAACGGGCATTGAGCTTTCTCGCGAGATCTCGGGCATTATGCCGAACTCCGCTTGGAAGAAAGCAACCGTTGGCGAAGAATGGCAAGCCGGTGAAAACCTCAGCACCGCCATTGGACAAGGCTTCGTAACTGTGACTCCGATTTCTATGGCGATTGCCTACAATGCAATTGCCACAGAAGGCAAGGTCGTAAAGCCTTTCATCATCCGCAAAGTCTTGGACCAAGACGGAAAAGTCCTTCGTGAAAATTTCCCTCAAGTCCTGCGCGATCTTCAACAGCCTCAATCCAACGGCGTTAAGATCTCTCCAGAAACATTTAAGGTCGTTAAAGAAGGTATGCGCCTAGTGGCCAACGGACAACGGGGAACAGCTCGTTACTGGAAAGTTCCAGGGATTGAGTTTGCCGGAAAAACCGGGACCGCACAGGTCATGGGCTTTTCTGCGGATCAAGTCTATGCGAGCTGCACAGCCCGTCCTATCCACATGCGCCATCACGGCTGGTTTGTGTCTTATGCTCCAGCTGAAAACCCTGAAATTGTTATTGCGATCTTAGCGGAACACTCCTGCCACGGTAATACCGGTGGTGTGCCGATCGCCCGCGATATCTATCAGGCGTACTTTGATAAGTACCACCCGGATTGGGTCGCTGCCGGCAAACTAAAAGGCGCTAAGAAAAAAGCAGAAGCAGCTGCGACTAGTGAGGGAGAGTAATCGTGTTTAGCTCATTGCATGTTGAAGAGAGAACTCTCTTTAAAAAATTAGATATTAACTTTATCGTCGTCATTCTCGGACTGAACATCATCGGCTTGATCAACCTTTACAGTGCGACTCACGGTCCAAGCTCGGTGGATGTGTCCTCCCTGTTTATTTCTCAGATCATGTGGTTGTTCGTGGGCTGGGCCGTTTTCCTTATTGTGACCTTGCTGGATTATGCCATCGTCAGCCGCATCGCCATTATCATTTACCTTTTGAATCTAGGGGCCATCGTCTTTACCACATTCTTTGGTAAAGTCGCATTGGGAGCCCAACGTTGGATTGATTTAGGATTCTTCCGCTATCAACCTTCTGAAACGATGAAATTGGCATTGATTATGATGATGGCCAAAATCTTGGCGACCAAAAACACTCACAACAACGGCATGGGCTTCAAAGACATGTTTGGGCCACTTTTGGTTTTAGGGATCCCGTTTGTATTTGTCGTTGAACAACCCGATTTGGGAACTGCGATGATGCTTGCCGCGATTGGTGGCTCCATGCTGCTCTTTACGAAAGTGAGACGCTGGATTCTGGCGACCGCCGTCGTTGCCGGAATCATCGCTTTGCCAATTGCTTGGAAATTCGTATTACATGATTACCAAAAAAACCGTGTTTTGACGTTTCTTTCTCCGACAAACGATCCGCGCGGAACAGGTTACAACTCTATTCAATCTAAGATTGCCGTGGGTTCTGGTCGCTTTTTCGGCAAAGGCTTCATGAAAGGAACGCAGTCGCAACTTGAGTTCCTTCCGGAACGTCACACAGACTTTATTTATTCAGTACTTAGTGAAGAACATGGCTTTGTCGGCTCTATCTTGGTCATGGGATTGTTTTGCTACTTATTTCTAACGGGAATTCGTATCGCCTTTAATGCCCGGGATAAATTCGGAGCCCTGCTCACCGTGGGGGTTCTTTGCTACGTATTCTGGCATATGTTCGTCAATATCGGCATGGTTATTGGCCTGCTGCCGATCGTGGGGGTTCCGCTTCCGCTGTTGTCTTATGGTGGATCCAGCATGCTGACCACCATGGCCGGGTTGGGCCTTGTATCCTCCGTCGCCTACCGTAGATATCTGTTCTAGAAAATCAAAAAAAAAGGCTTCGATTTATCGAGGCCTTTTTTTTTACTTATTTCGTTCTTCAGTAATGATTGATCGTATTGCGATGTCCTTCATCATCTAGCACTTCGGTTTTATTTCCTTCCGGATAATTCCACGGATCCTTTGGTTCAGAATTTTCTTCTGCTTTTTTTTGATTCGAGTCTTTAACACCTGCTGGTTGTTCGCCCACGTTAACATTTTCTTTATTGAACTCGAACACCAAGGGTGCTTGTGTTTTTCGAGTATCCATAAATCACCTCTATAATGACCTAGCACAAATATATCACGTTACGAGCTTTGAAAATTCCGACCTAAAACCAGATCCGTAAGCTGCTATTGCAAGCAATTTAAGTTGCAAATGAGCTCACAAAATAAGCGTCTCAGAAGAGCTATCTCAGAATGAGAATGTGTTCGCTTTTGATTAACTAGTATTCAGACACTGTCTAACAGCTGATTGACACCCGCCATGGCCAGTTCATCTCTGTTGCGACTGGCCTCTGTACCACTCCAAGACCTGAAGAGTTCCCAGCACTTAGCCTCTCGGCACGACCATTGAACTATAGAGTTGTATCAGGGGGTCGCGGATATGAAAACGAAACATCTCAAATTAACACTCGCTCTTATGACCGCAACGCTGACGTTGGTGCTGTTTAATAACTTTGATTTCTTTAGCTGGTCGAAGCCACAAGCTCCAGCTATAGAAGGTGTCAATGAAGCATCACGTGTATCTCATGCTAAAGAACTACTTGGTAAGCGCTATAAAGGCTCCAATGCACAGAAGATTGAAGGTCGTAAGTCTTTGAACTACGTCATCTACAACAAGGTTCAATCACAGCTTAAAACGCAATGGAAGGGTCATGCACGCGGGATCGCTCGCACGGTTATTACCGAAAGTGCAAAATACAACCTCGATCCCGTATTTGTTTTGGCGGTTATTAAAACAGAATCAAAATTCAATCCTTTAACTGTCGGTAGTTATGGTGAAATCGGATTGATGCAAATCAAACCCGATACGGCAGCATGGATCGCCCAAAAGTACTCTATTCCTTGGAATGGCAGTAAAACTTTACGCAATCCAGAAGCAAATATCAAAATTGGGTTAGCTTATATGAACTACCTTCGTAAGCAATTTCCCGGCAAAGCTAGCAAATACGTCAGCGCCTACAACATGGGGCCGCGTAACGTACGCCGCTTGGTCGCACAGAATGTGATCCCTGCAGAGTACAACTCTAAAGTAATGAAGAACTACTCAGACTTTTATACGACTATCGCAACTCGTCCAGTTGTTACCACTGTGGCCGCAAATTAACACTCTAGCGACATGCCTTACGTCGCTTTTCTAACCAATCTGAAATGTCCGTTTATTAAATAAATATTACTTTATAGAAATCATATCAAGCTCTCTTCAAAAGAACCGATCTTGTTCGGCGTATTGGAACTCGAGGAGACTTCTGTGATTTCGAATCGCTTGTCATATGAGATCTTGAATCTTAAAGACTCAAACAATTACTCACTAACAAAATTCAAAACAGCCTATTCCTTTTGGAAAACACAGTGGCACGCTTTCTTTGCTGAAAATCAAATCGCCGAACACCTGGTCAGCGACGAATTCACTCGCGCTGATTCCGCAGGAGTTCTTTACTATGACGATAAAATTGCCTCAATCATACTCTTCAAAGAGCGAGACCTGACTTTACAATGCTGGCTCGACGATTCTTATTTTAAAATTTGGCCCGAAGAGCTGCTCGACAAGCTGGCTCAAGACAACTTCACTAAGGTGATGTCTGCCGGCTATTTGACGGTCCACCCCCTGCTGCGGGGTGATCAATTCAAACCGTCTCTGAAGAATATCATGGTGGCCTTAGTGGGATACCACCTCACCCACACGTCATCCCAAGCTGCCATTTGTGTTACGAATAATTTAAAAGGAGTGAATGGCTCGACAGAACGCAGTGGTTGGTGTTTGGCAGCAACCGATCTTGAACTGTTTAATCATCCAGTTAACTTGTATGTCCTGACTCAAGACAACGCTCGCACGGCGCTTTTAGAAGAATCCCCAGTCAATCAAATGGTTCATTCCCTTTACCCTGCTCTTAATAAGAAAAAACTAAAAATGGCCTAAGGCCAAGGAGACATCGTGAAACTCGAACAAATGCAATCTCTGATTCAGGAAGAAGTCACCATCATCGGCAATATGTTTAAAGCCTCTCCGTGGGAGGATAAAAACTTTTACGGCATGTGGCTGACACAGACTTACAATTTAGTCCGACACACGACTAAACTCCTCTGTTTAGCAGCAGCTGAAATCCCCGCCGAAAACCGCGAGCATCACTACGCCATGATTCATCACCTTCAGGAAGAATTGAATCATGATCTTATGGCTCTTAAGGACCTGCAAGCTTTGGGTTTTGATACGCATACATTTCCAGAGTTCCCCGAAACCGAAGCCATCCATCAACTGCAATACTATTGGATCGAGCGCGAACATCCGCTGGCTTTGTGTGGCTATGCCTTTATGTTAGAAGGTGCCGCGAAATTCTGGGGCCCGGAGATTCTTGAAAACATCGAACCCAAATACGGAAAAAATGCGACGGTGTTCTTGCGTGTTCATGCGGTCGTGGATCAAGACCACTATCAAGACAGTCAGAATTTTCTAAAAACCCTGACTGATGACGAAAGATCTTATATTGCAAAAAACTTGAAACAGTCTGCGTGGCTGTATCGCAGCCTGATTGAAAGAATGCAAAAGGCTTGCGCAAACAAGCCTCAAACTAAAGCTGCGTAGGTACTTCTCGTTTAGAAAAAATATTGATGGGTGCTTTCATGCTTTTACAATCGATGATTTTGAAAGCATGAACAGCGCCAACCACCGCTCCAGTCACATCATAAATCGGAGAAAGATAAAGGGGCTGAATTGTCGTCGCCAAACGATCAAATCCTGAAACTTCACTGACCTGATGCGAAGGAATAACCCCTCTCAAATCGGTGTGTTTCAACGAACCGTCTGCGATCGCTTTTTGCAAACCCAAATAACGTTCGGTGATGTCCTCGTCACGGCTATACAAAAACTGCCATGGGACAGATACCACCTCGTCCAGGGAGTAACTACAGACGTCCATAAATGAAAGACTGCGGAAAATCTGCAAACCAGAGCGATTCAATGCCTCGACACAGGTATCATCATCAATCATTCCAAAGAAATCAGATTCAGGTGTCAGGCGAAAAGCGCTCAAGAATCTCCATAACAATTGCTTGTCGGAAACCTTCGCACCTTGAGAATGAAGTTCAAAAAAACCAACCCACTCGCGCAAAGCGCTTAAAACGGGACCTTGATATTCCGGGGGTAGTTTTGAAAAGGCAAAACCACTGTAATCGCCCTTAAGCGCGTGATCTTCACCCAACAGCATAAAAAACTTAACAAGAGCTTTTTTATACTGTTCGCTATATTGATTTTCCTGAAGTGTATCTAAGTTCATTAATCACCAAACATTTAAAGAACAAACAAATTGATGTTAACCGACAGTAATTGATACTACCCATCTAACGTATTTTTGTCCAATGACGATGTTTAGACAGGAAAATAAAATAAAAAAGGGAGCTCTCTTAAAGCTCCCTTTTCAAATTCTTAATCTTTATAAACAGAACTATGTGTTCTTCGCCAAGAAGTCAACAATAGCGTCTTTTGGATGGTTACCAACCAATTGACCCACTTCGCTGCCACCTTTGAAAAGCAACATTGCAGGGATACCGCGGATGCCATATTTACTTGGCGTCGCCGGATTCTCATCCACATTTACTTTTACGATTTTTACTTTACCGCCCAACTCTTGAGCCACTTCTTCCAATTTTGGAGCCAAAGCACGGCAAGGTCCGCACCACTCTGCCCAAAAATCTACAAGGACTGGGGTGGAAGAGTTCAATACTTCTGATTCAAAAGAGCCATCTGTTACTGCTGTTGTATTTACGCCCATATAAGGCCTCCGTCTGCCTATGCAAAAGCTATCATATAACTTTAACTTGAACACGGAAACCTTATAGTCAAGGCTCCTGAGGATCAATTACTTTTTAAAAAGGGCTTTCGTAAATTCTCTACGCAACTCATCGAGTTTGCTGATCTTTTCGCTATCCCATTCCTCGGAAATCTCTTTTTGACGACGACGTGCTTCAACACGAGTCACCGTGCTTTTGGGAGATATCTTCACATCCGCCACCATCTGAGCGTACTTTTTCATGCGTTCGGCCAAGCCACTTTTGGCTTTTTCCAGTTCTGCACGAGCCGCATTAGGAACTCCATCAAGGGGTGTTACAACGCTATCTGAGACTTCAATTTTCTCAACCGCCGGCGTGCCACCACCCAGAAGCTCGCGCTCAAGATCTTTAAGGTCTACATCTGGAAAGTCAGACCCTTCACTGCTGCCGCTGCTGTCTTCCGGATCGGCGCGCAACATCCGCTCTCCAAATTTAAAACTGGAACTTTCCCTTTGTTTTTCACGGTTTAGATTGAACTCCGCAGGTTCACCTTGAACAGTTGAATTCAGAGTAAAACCCGCCCCCGGCTCTTCGGAATCAGAAGATCCCTTCACCACGATAGCTTCATTTTCAGTACTGAACTTTACCCCGCCACCGGGACCAAGACCCGTTTTTTGGGGGCTTTCAACATGCATGGATTTATTTAAACGCTCGAGCAAAACGCTCTCGTCGTGTCCCAGAAGCTTCGCCAAAACCTGAACGATTCGCACCGGAGCAACCGGTGCTTCCAAAATCATATCAACACGAATCTTGATGAGATCTTGTGGCGTCGGCTTAAAGTTTGCTTGAAAGATAAGCACAGCTTTCCCCTGCCAACGCGTCATTTCCTTAAGACGCTTGCCGACACCTAAAGACGAAACCTTACCGCCACGCCCCGCACCAATAACCACATCAGGGTTAAATGCCAACATCTGCTCCTGCATCGAGTACTCACTGGAAACACCGATCACATCAAAGCCAACACGCTTCAATGTGGATTCCACGCTCATGAGGTCTGCATAGTCTTCATACACCAAAAGAATCTTGTTCATATCTCCTTATTGTCAGGTACGGACCCAAAGAGGTCAATAAACCACAGACTGGACAATAGGCGCGATGACTTAAGAATCCCATCCTACTACAATGAGCAAAGATTGGAGCCCCATGTTCAGTATTTTCCAAGGCAAAAAGGCCGCGCAGTACATATTCTTCGAAATGCTTCCGAGCTTCATTCTGGGACTGTTGGTTTTCGTTTCCATCATCCTCATGTTTCAAGTTCTACGTCTGACAGAATTCGCACTGGTTCACGGTGTAACTCTTAAAACCATCGGGCAAATTATCGGCTACGTGATTATCTCCCTTTTGCCGGTTTTGTTCCCAATGGCTCTGCTCTTTTCGGTTTTGCTGACTTACGGTCGACTGAGCCAAGATTCAGAGATTGTCGCTATGAAGGCCTCGGGCTTAGCCATGGGCACACTTCTTTTGCCCGCAGTAATTTTAGCAGTTCTGGTTGGAATTATTTCCGCACAAATGTCGTTTGTTATTGCCCCATGGGGAAACCGACAGTTCGAAGTATTGTTTAGCCGTCTGGCAAATACCAAAGCTGCGGCCATCATCAAGGAAGGGACTTTTTCTGAAGGCTTCTTCGATATGGTGGTTTATGCCAACGAAGTGGACTCAAAAAATGGTCATCTCGGAAAAGTCTTTATTTACGACGAAAAGAACAGCGAAACCCCACTTACAATCATCGCCAAACAAGGCACGATCATTCCGGATCCAGATCGCCCAGGACAAGAAATCCTTTTGCGCCTGGAAAATGGTGAAATCCACCGCCAAGCCAAAACACACACAAAAATCAGCTTCAACAGTTATGACGTTCACTTCGCGGAACCCGAGTACAATGAAGAAAAAGCCAAGTCACCCCCTTCACTCACCCTGGATGAAGTGCGAGCGCGCCTTGCAGAAGACATCAAAGATCCAGAGCTCCGAAGATCCATGGAAACGGAACTTCACAAGCGCTGGGCTATTTCAATCTTATGCATCGTCTTTGCTCTGATTGGCGTAGGCCTTGGAACAACAACGAATCGCCGTACCGCTAAAGCCGGCGGCATGATTCTTTGTATTGGTGTTATCATCGGCTACTGGATTTTATATGTGGCTGGCGAAAGTGCAGCACGCAGCGGTTCCGCACCAGTCGCAATCGCTGTATGGGCACCCAACTTAATTTTTGGGCTCATCGCGATCAATTCACTTCGTAAAAATTGGAATTAAGAATTTAAGATTATTGTGCTGAGGGCGGGGCCGAAAATAAGAGCGATGCAGTAGCATCCTTACCACCACGGTCATCCTTGACCACATCGCCCCTCCCTTACTTCAAATGTTAAGAGCATACCCCTTCGACTTGCAAAAGATTTTTTTAGATGATTTCATTTTTTTCGACATGATCTTGAACTCTTGAACGCACCACTAGCCCTAGTGGTTTAGCTGCTATGAGTACACAATACGCACTGAGTCCATTTTTTCATTTCTTAACTCAGAGTGAAATAACATGAGCAAATCTTCAGCATCCCTTGCTATTTGCGCACCATCAAACAGCAGATCAAGGCTGCCTTGAAAATGTGGATCCTGAGGGTGCCCTGGCACAACCCAAACAGACCGCCCCAACTGCGCCGCCTGATGGGCCGTGATCAAAGTTCCGCTGCGCCGACGAGCCTCTACCAACAACGTCACCGATCCCAGCGCCGCAATCAGCCTGTTGCGATGATGGAAGAGATGCTTATGCATCTTCTGTTGGTAGTCATACTCACTGATCATACATCCGCCTTGATCGATAATCGGACGCACCCAATCTTTGAGACTGTCCGGATAGATCTCCCCAAGCCCCGAGGGCAACACAACCGCCGTTGCACAAAGCTTGCGAAGCGCCAAAGCATGAGCCTTTTGATCAACTCCCCGCGCACCACCACTGACCACCAAGGGGTTCGCTTTCGATAGAAACGAACTAAGCTCTTGCTCCATCCACAAAAGCGACTCCGAAGAAGGCTCACGGCTTCCGACGATGGATATAGAAGCCTCCACCTGCCAACACGGAGACCCCACGTAACTTAAACACAAGGGTGACTCCGCCATCAAATAACACTGCAGGGGATAATGATCTTCCCCATAGCAGACGAATTTCACGCCCTTCATTTTTTGCAGGACATTGAGCTCCTGCTTGTCTTTATAAAGGCTCAAGTTTTTGCTTAGGATGACTTCCAGCTCTGGAAAAAATTCGGACAGGCGATCACTAAGGGCTTCGAGATTCAAGGCTCCCGCAGCCCCCAGGAGGCGATAGATGTTATGGATTTCATCACGATGAAGATTGTATATCGGATGAGACTTTAAAATTTGAGAATATGTGTACAGTTCAACCATAAAACAACAAAGCCTGCAAATCTGCAGGCTTTGTTGTTTTCAATTATAACTCCAAATCCAAGTCTTCTGTTCCGGAGTCCGGCGGAGCCTCAGTCGAAGGCGCCCCCTGCAAATCCAATTCAGTATCGATTTCGTCCCGGGATTCTGGGGCGTGGCTTTCAACAGAAACAGCCTTATTCGCAGCCGTTTTTACTGATGCCGTTCCAACGTAATCGCCCAGCAAAATATCATCCGTGCACTTTGTGACATAGGCCGTAGCGAAACCCGACGAAACCTTAACAATCTTCAGAGTCCCAATCTGGCGATCATTCATCACGGCATCACTCTGTTTATTGCGAATAGCCTCATCAGCGAAGATTGCTAAGCTTTGCCCTTCTTGAAACCCATGAGAAGACCCTGCATCCAAGAAAACAAAAGAGTTCGCAGTGAACATGCCGCGGCTTTTGCCAAGCTGGCCACCCATAATTTTAGCACCCGTTGCGTTCGACAAGGCCCCCGGTGTTGGATCCACGATTGGCAAGCTTCCCGGCACCAAAACCGCACCAACTTCTACTGGCATGATCGCTTTTTTAACCAAGGCACGGTAAATACCTTTTTGCTCGTTCACTTTTTCCAAGATCTCTAAAGAACCTTGAACCTCGACCATCTGGGCTTTGCGGCTTTTTTGTGCCGGATCAACAACATCGCCCATATTTTTTTGGGCGACATAGTTCTTCCCGTTGGCGTTATCGAGCTTCACATACACATACTGAAAATCCCCAGCGGTCTTCATATCCATCTCGGTACCCGTAACAACGCCCACTCCCGCCACAGGAGATTCGGACAAGTAATAACTTAGATACTCGATCCCCACCGGAAACTTAAATCCTTGGAGTTGAATTTGAACTGGACCGCTTGTTTCGGTGTCGCCGCTAAAAGTTCCCTTTGGCAAACTGGAAGGTAATGTTTTCAGCACCGGAGTATAAGTTTTTCTGCGAGCAGTCTTCCGTACAAGCTCGTTATCTTCGTCAGCCCCTGCGGCACCGACGACAACTTTATCTTTTTCTCCTTCAGCAGCCCCGACCGCTAAAGTCGGCGCATCCACCATCGTGCCTGGATAGAATTTAACATTCATCGCGGGATTAATTTCATGCGGATTCAAAATGGAATCATTATTCAAGGACCAAATTTTCGGCCAAAAATTGGGGTCACCAAAGAACGTATTGGAAATATCCCAAAGCGTATTTCCTTTTTGAACCGAGTACACTTCAGACTTACGCGCCCCAGCTGCCTTTTCCCAGGCCTCTTCCGACGTCGGTTGTTCGTTGTAGCGCTTGTAAACTTCATGAAAGCGCGCTTCTTTGTTATAGTCGGGATCACTATCTCCGCCAGAGGGAGTAAACGTCGGAGATGACTCTGCATGCTGCACGGGCTCTGATTTAGGCTCAACGTTAATCTCCGGCGCAGGAGGCTCTACACGCTCCGGAGCCGCCACATCTTTAGGAGTATCCACGTCGTGCACAGGTGGCACACTTGCACCAGGCGCCCCGGACTCAGGGATTTCTTTAAACTCGGGAACAGTTGGCTCTGCAGACTCATGTTTCTTTGGCTCCAAAACGTCCAAAGGATCTGCATCCCAAGTAGAGTCAGGAGGAGCAGAGTCCTGCCCATAAGCAGTATGACTTTGAATCAACAAAGCACAGAAAATAAGCGTCAACGATACGGAGAACTTCTTGTTCATCACTCTTTGCATCCTTGCAGTTAATTCTTAGTTAAACATCTTCAGTTCAGAATCCGCCCGAAAAGACTCTGGGCTTCCCGGATATTTCGATCTGACTTCCAGAAGAGATTTGCGTGCAAAATCGCGAAGGTTCATGCGCTTGTACGTCATAGCTTTAGCAAATTTTGCGGAAGAAGCTTTATCACTCTGTGGATACTCGCGTTCGACTCTGCCAAAATAGCGAATCGCTTCTGGAAAATTACTGTGATCCACCGCCATGCGCCCCGCTAAGAACAAAGCATTGTCTGCGTATGTGCTGGTGGGATAGCGACTTAATAAACTCTGCATGCGGCTTTTTAGGGAAATTTCATCATCTCGCTGATAAGCGCCTACCATTTCAGCATATAGGGCCGTATCACTTTCTTTCGCGACATCTTTCCCAGTCAGCTCAACCAACAAAGCTTCTTCGCTGGTTGGTGCTTTCTTGTGATGCGTTTGCACCTTTGGTGATTTGGCAAAAGCTGCCCATGGCGAGCTTAAAAGGAGTGTTGCTGCTAATAGTCTAAGTTGCTTCATCTATCGACACCTCTTGATCTTTACTAAGTATGACACGCCTTATGAAGTGCAAACAAGCAGGAGTTATCCACACAAAATGTTGAGTTATTGTAATGCTAGACCTTAGACCTATTGTTTCTCAAGGGTTTCAGCGGATTGCGTGAATTTTAAGCAGCTATTAAGTATTTGTTTTTATTTATTAATTCTTAATAACAGCCATTAATTTCAGCTGCGAAATGTCAGATCTTAAAATCCGAACATCACGGACGCAATGTTGCCACGACAGACTATTTTAGAAATAGCACCAGTCATGATTTTTGCTAAGTACTTGAAACCATGATTATTATGCTTTTACTTGCTCTTGCCTTAAGCACACCCACCGCGCCTTCTTTGCTCAAAAATACGTCATCACTCTCGCAGAGTTTTCAACAAAAATGCTCAAACTCAATTCCTACACAGACAAAAAATCCACATGTGATGGCCTCGCTCATCTGTGGCGAAAAACTCACAGACGAAACTCTGAAAGAAAATTTAGTAAAAACATCGCTCATTCATATCTTCGTAATTTCTGGTTCACACCTGATTTTGCTTGATGAACTTTTAAGCATTTTAAAAATTCCAGTTCTTTTAAGATTTCTGCTTTTAAGTTTTTATTCTTTGATCGTGGGCTGGCAACCTCCTGCCGTTCGCGCCTTGATTGCCTTAGGAACTCGAATGGGGTTAAGAAAAATGCGTTGGCACTTTCCCCCCGATCTCCTGACCCTGATCGCCGGACTCACAACACTGGCGCTCTTTCGAGAGTGGTGGCAATCCAACAGCCTCCTGATGAGCTGGTGTGCCGCTTTAGCGCTTTGTTGGGTGCCGATACTGCGGATTAAAAATCGAATGGCCGCACTTTTACTTTCACAGCTAGCAATCTATCTTTTTATGATCGCTCCACTCTGGGGATTCGGAAGTCTTCATCCTTTGAATTTGCTCTTTAATATTTTCTTGGGTCCCCTGGTTTCGTTCCTGCTTTTACCATTGGCCGCAATATCAATGGTGGTTCCGACTCTGTCGTTCCTGTTTGACAGTTCTTACGGTCTGTTTTCAAGCCTGATCGCGGTCATGGCCGAACCCATTGCTTTGAAAACCAGCACCCCGCCCTCACTGGGGCTGCTGTGGTGCTGGATACTTGCTTGGCAGGTGTTCTTTCATGGCTTGCGCCTGCGCCTCTATCAAGGGAAAGACGCATGAATAAATTATTCTGGATCATCCTTACGATGATCACTTTCAGCGCAACACCTCTGCAAGAAAAAGGGAGCCGACATTATCTCGTCGTTTGGAACATTGGCCAAGGGCAATGGGTCACCGCGATCAATGACAGCACATGTTTTCACTTCGACACCGGAGGCGAGTTTTTTCCTTGGAAAAAATTGAGAAATTTTTGCGGCCACCAAGAAAATCAAATCAGTCTGAGCCACTGGGATAGCGATCATATTAATGGTCTTAAATCTTGGCCTCGTACTTGGAATACGTGCCTTGCCATAAAACCCTTAGGCAAAGCCTCTGCCAGAAAGACACAGTTGTTATCTCGCTTTGCCGATTGCCCGCTTAAAACAGATTTCCTAACTCAAACTCGAGCATGGCACCCCTCGCTGATCACGAAAGACACCAACAGCAACAGCCATGTCATAAAATTTGAGACAGTTCTTCTGCCAGGAGACTCCCCTCGACAACAAGAAAAAATTTGGAAAGATCAAACGTGGATTCGAAATACGAAAATACTGGTACTGGGGCATCACGGCTCTAAAACCAGCACGTCGGCAGAACTTATTGCCAGCTTGCCACACCTGCGTATGGCCATCGCCTCAGCGAGATGGGCACGCTATAAGCATCCCCATCCTGCGACCATCGCCATTTTACAAAGATATCGCATACCCCTTCTGCGCACCGAAGACTGGGGCAATATCTGGATAGAGCGTTAATCACTTAATTCCACAGACAAGCTCAAATCGTTCCCAAGCTTGAATTTGGGTGGCATCACTGTGGATCGTATCAGTGACGCGTCCACCACCACCCACAGCGGTCAAATAATTACCCGTAATAGTTTTGATGGCGTAATAGTTACTTCCAAGTGGGATTAATACAAATTTTTCCCAATCCAAAATCCACTTGGCATCAGAGTGGATCACATCAGTAATACGTCCACCCCCACCTACGGCCGTTAAATAGTACCCTTTCACCGTCTGAATAGCATATGTGATTAACGGAGTCCCCGCATTGGTATCAATCAACCAAAACTTTTCCCACGAACCGACACGAATCGCATCTGTATGGATCACATCATAAGTGCGCCCACCACCTCCGACCGCGGTCAGATAATGCCCATTGTAGGTTTTAATTGCGCATTTAATCGGCCCATTGGCGGCATAGGAAGAAACACTTAAAAAAAGGAAGGCTAAAGAAAAAAGAATGCGTTTCATAAAAGTCTCCTCAAGTGATCTCGACAACGAGATGACAGAAAAAGCATCATTATGAATAAATAAACACCCGCTACCAGAAGCCCGCAAGTCACTAACAATTACAAGATTTCTTAACTGCCAAAAAACCAAAACCTCCCACACCTGAAGTCCGGAGGCAAAAAAAAGACCGATCGCGATGATCGGTCTTTCAAAGAATATCTTTTAAAATCTATATCTAACTAGATTTTGTAAGGCTTGTATTCCATATGAAGGTCTTTTGCTACGGGTTCATAGCAAACATGACCGCCGTATACGTTCAAACCTTTCAACAATGCTGGAGATTTCGCCACAGCATCTTCAACACCCATGTTTGCAAGCATCAAACCGTACTTCGTCGTGACGTTCGTCAAAGCGTAAGTAGAAGTTCTTGGTGCAACACCTGGCATATTTGGAACGCAATAATGGATGACGCCATCAACTTCGTATGTTGGGCTCGTGTGAGAAGTTGGACGGCACGTTTCGATACAACCACCTTGGTCAACCGCCACGTCCACAACAACTGAACCTTTAGACATAGAAGAGATCATCTCTTTAGAAACAAGAGTTGGAGCTTTGTGACCAGTGATCAATACGCCACCGATAACAAGGTCTGACTCACGAACTGCTTCTTCAATGTTTTTTGGATTCGAGAACAAAGTCATGCAACGACCTTGGAATACGTCATCAAGGTATTCAAGACGAGCTGTATTTACGTCAAGAATAGTTACAGATGCGCCCAAACCTACTGCCATTTTCGCAGCGTTCGTACCCACAACACCACCACCGATGATTGTGACTTTACCTGGTTTAACACCAGTCACGCCACCAAGAAGGATCCCTTTACCACCATGGTCTTTTTGCAAATAGAAAGCACCGATTTGCGTCGCCATACGACCCGCAACTTCAGACATTGGAGTTAACAATGGCAAAGAACCATTTTCCAATTGGATCGTTTCGTATGCAATTGCTTTAACTTTGCGCTCGCAAAGAACTTTTGTAAGCTTCGGTTCAGCAGCCAAGTGAAGGTATGTGTAGATGATTTGATTTTCTTTCATCAACTCATATTCATCTGGAAGTGGTTCTTTAACTTTTTGAATCATGTCCGCTTTCGCGTACACTTCTTTTTTGCTGTCGATGATTTTTGCGCCAGCTTTTTCGTATTGTTCATTTGTGATTCCAGATCCAACACCAGCGTCTTTTTCAACAAGAACTGTGTGACCCTCTTTCACGTACTGAACTACACCCGCTTCAGTCATACCTACGCGGTTCTCAGAAATTTTGATTTCCTTTGGAACACCGATAATCATATGATTACTCCATCAATGAACTTCACCGTTAATTTAAACAAAAACTGCAAAGTTACGTTTTATATCTATTTTTCGACCCATGGAAATATGCCAGAACGGTAATAAAAAGCAAGAAAGCCTCTTAAGGAGCCTCCCGCAACATGCCTTGCATCGCATTAAGGACCCCGTAATGTTACTGACTTCTTTATTGAACCCCATGCGGTCCCGAGGTTTACTTCCTTTATGAAGAAGAAAAAGGCTTTGGCGGCCATCGAAGAACAAGGAATTCTGCTGGTTTACCCCATTCAAAATAGACCCGAGCCAGATTCGATTTGGCGCCATCTGCACCCCCGATCTAAAATGGTGTGGGAATGGGATGCCGATTCTGACCACAAAGTTGCAGATCTGTGGCGACTCAAAGAAGAATTATCGCGCTCCGCCCAAGTCGTTTACGTCAAATGGTACCAAAACCGCGCTACTTTTTTTTCTAAAGAAACCTTCGTCAACATGGTCGCATACCTGCGCAGCGAAGCGGCCATGCCGAGTGAAAGCTATACGATTTTGGAAGCCCTGGAAATGGACTCCCCTCTGTCGACAAAACAACTTAAAGAAGCGGCAGAGCTCCAAGGCCGCTATATGGAATCGACCTACAACCGAGCGATGAAACCCCTCTGGCAAAGGCTCTTGATTGTGGCCTTTGGCGAGGTTGAAGATTCCAGTTTTCCGTCTATTGCTGTCGCAGCCACTAAAAACATATTTGAGGACCTCTGGAACCAAGCCCAACGGATCTCCCCCGACAAGGCCGAAAAATTCCTTCAGACCAAGCTTGGTCAGGACAACAAATTCTGGAAATTTGCGCAAAAAATCCGTAAAAGTAAGTCTTAAGGGCCCCCAAGATGACCGGCCAGCAATAGACGGCTCTACAAAGTGTCTAAAAAATAAACACCCTTGTAAGAACTACCCGAACCCGCCTCTTTCCCGGCAAACCGCCCAAAAAACGGTTATATTGCCGGAGTTATTATTAATAACTTGAGGTATCTATGAGAAAAATTGGACTTTCTTTGCTTGTAGCTAGCACCTTCATCGCTGGCTTTGCTTCTGCAAAAAATGGCGACTGGAGAATTACTCAACCCGCTTGGACAGAATATCACGAACAACAGTTTGGTGAGTTTGTCTCTCAAATTGGTCGCGCTGTTGAAAGCCGTCGCTGTGGAACTCTTTCAGAGTGCCTCCAAAGCTCAGCAAATCCTTATTACTCTTCAGATCCCGCTGGAATTAATTATTTCTCAGACTGCGCGGACTTGCCTTATTACCTTCGTACTTATTTCGCTTGGAAAAATGGTCTTCCATTTTCTTTCGCAACCAGCCTTCGAGCAAATCCAGTTCCCGTGGATCAACAAAATGCAGATAGCCAAAGCAATGACATCCGTTATTCAAAAAACGGAAACTATGCTGTGAACCGTTGGGACATGGTTGCCCGTAACGGGAAATTTCCCAACGCGATCAGCATCCTGAATCAAGGCCTGATTGATTCTATCTCTTCTGGCACGTTCCGAATGCTAGGCGATACGACTCAAGGCACTTATACAGATTTCTATCCAGCTAAAATTCAACGCGGTTCTGTCCGTCCCGGCACTGCGATTTATGATCCAAATGGCCACGTTGCGATCATTTACAAGATCAACGAAGAAGGTCGTATTTTCTATATCGACTCGCATCCAGACAACTCTATTACCTCGGGGCTTTACACATCTAAATTCATGCGTTCCAATCCACGCCAAGGTGCTGGATTAAAGAACTTCCGTCCCTTGGAACTTGTCGGCGCTACAATGGACTCCACGGGAGCTTACATTGGTGGCAAAATCATCGCGAAAACAAACTCTGAATTACCAAACTATGGTGTTGAGCAATACTACGGAAACCAACCTGACAGCAGTGGTGACTGGAGACAGGGTCAATTCATTTTGAACGGTCAAAAAGTAAGCTACTTTGACTACGTTCAATTAAAACTCACTAACGGCGAACTTCATATCGATCCACTTTTGGATATGAAATTGATGGTTCAAGATATTTGCGTGGCTCTAAAAGACCGCGTTGCGGCTGTTGATGCTGCCAGAACCAGTGGCGTTTACTTAAAACAGCACCCAGATCGCCTTCCAGAAAATATCTACGGCACAAGTGGCGAATGGGAAGACTACGCGACTTCAAGTCGTGATGCTCGTCTAAAAACTTCTTATGTTGATCTCTTGACCTTTGCTAAAAAAACCATGGATCAATACAGACGTGGCGACCGCTCTTTGAAATACAACGGCGGCAACCTTGCAAAAGACCTTTTCGCTGTTTACGCAAAAGAAGCGATGGCTTGTAAATTCTCGTACGTAATCTCTAATGGTCAAACTTTGGTAATGAACCTTGAAGCGGCCCGCCAGAGACTTTACAACATGAGCTTTGACCCGTATCACTGTGTGGAATTGCGTTGGGGTGCACGTTTACCTCAAGAGTTGACGGCTTGTCCGGATGGCTCAAACAAAAAACAATGGTACAATCAAGAGCAATGGTTGCGTAATCAAACAGAGCGTCGCTATGACGTGAAAATGAACTACTCCCTTGATCAATTGCGCGGCCCAATGCCTGGTGTTGGCGTAGCAAATCCTCCGGACGTAGACATTGTTAGTTACCTTAAAGGTTTGATGTAATTTATCACCCCAAAGGCACGAATCTTTCGCGCCTTTAAATATGTCATTACACCCTGGTCGAAAGCTCAAGCTCGACCAGGTGTTTTTTGCACGATTTCACTCTCGCGGTTCCTTTTTTCACGCAATCGACCTATATCATGGCGATATATTCGGAGGCCTCGTGAAAGCAAAAATCTTCGCAATTCTTTTTATTGCCATCGCCCTTTTAGCGGTTCAATCCCAAGCCGCACCTTCCACAGCAATTTACAATAAAATCCTCTCTCAAGGTGTGCCTGCTGATGCCTTAAATCGCATGGTTAAATTCTTGGATGAAAGCAAGGGCCGCTCCTTTCAACAAGACACTTACACCTGCGCTAAGTTTGAACCAGATTCCGTAAAACCTTGCGAGGAATCTGAACGCTCTAATTCTTCTAGAAGCGTCACTCTTGAAACCCCGGAAACAGTTGCGATTGTGGACTTCAGTGCACCATCTACAACCCGTCGTTTCTTTTTGATTAATTTGAAATCTGGCGAGGTCATTAAACATCTCGTGGCGCATGGCAAAGGCAGTGGCAACAGCAACTACGCGACGAAGTTCAGCAACATCAAAGACTCTCGCCAAACGTCTCTGGGATTTTATTTGGGTGGCGATACCTATGCAGGTAAATACGGCAGAACACTTCGCCTTTACGGTTTGCAAAGATCTAATGACAAAGCTTATCACCGCGATATCGTCTTGCATGGCGCGTGGTATGCAGAAGAAGACTTCATTAACTCTAAAAACCCTAAAACCGGAGAAAAATTCGGTCGCCTAGGTGTCAGCTGGGGCTGCCCGGCACTTGCTCCTGAGATCGCGGCGAAGATTATTCCGATACTTAAAAATGGTGGTGTTTTACTCCACTACTATGGACCGCTGATGGAAGAGGCCATGTCTGGCAAAGAAGTCTCTGCTCCGAAGACTGCTGAGAACCAGGAAACAGCAGTGGCAAACGGCACTGACAAAAATGACAACGAAGAAGGCGCACAAAAATAGCCGCAAACAAAAAAGGCTCCTAAAAAGGAGCCTTTTTTGTTTTTACTTCCCTAAGGAATTACATGTTTGGCATCGTCCAACCATTGAAGCGCTGAACCTCTTCACTGATATCCGCGCCAAGCTCGACATGGCGATAGGATGTCGGAGAATCCCAGATCTTGCGCACGAGCTTATTCATCACATCATGACCGGCTTTAAACAGCACCACATGACCCATTAAAGGCATCTCAAGCGTGACCAAGTCACCTAAGGCATCCAAGGCCTTGTGGCGAACAAATTCATCAGCCCAGCGCAAACCTTCAGGGTTTACCACTTCGGCGCCATCAAGCACAATACAGTTATCAAGACTGCCACCTTTGGCAAGACCGCGCGCTTGTAACGCTTGAACGTCCTTTAAGAAACCAAATGTACGGGCACTGGCGATATCTCTTTCGAAAGATTGCTCGTTGATATCCAGGTCAATCGTTTGCTTACCAATCATAGGATGGGGAAAATCAATCGTCACTGTGACACGTAAACCATGGTAAGGCACCACGTAAGCGTGCTTTTCACCTTCGCTAAAATAAATAGGTTCTGTGATATAGCAATACTTACGAGGTTGATCTTGCTCCACAATCCCTACGGCCAAAAGAGCTTTCAGGAACTCACCGGCACTGCCATCACAAATTGGAATTTCAGGTCCATCAAGCTCGATAAATAAGTTATCAATTCTCAACGCCGACAACGCTGACAAACAATGTTCAATCGTCGCCACCGAAAAAGCCTCGCCGCCAATTGTGGTTTGGTGCGATGTCGCTTGAACATTGCGTGCGGTGACCTTTAAAGAAGGAGCCCCTGGTAAGTCATTCCGAATAAAATAAACACCGGTATCGGGAGGTGCAGGACGGAAAGTAAGTGTGCATGGATCCCCCGAGTGAATTCCGATGCCATTGACTGCCGTTTTTTTACGAATCGTTTTTTGTAAGAACATAGGGTTACTTTACCCTAGCTACTGGGGCTTCGCAATCCGCAAGTGACCCACGACCTCGCCCTTCCAGTTAGTGACATTGGGGTGACTGAACTCAGGCAAGGTCTTCGCTTCATCGACAGTCATCCCACCTAATTGAATTAGAAGCTGCATTGTTGCGAGCTGAGCCGCTCTTTTCGCGCCGTCGGCAACTTTCAGTGCAAAGGCGATTTTTTTAGCGGGAATAAAGCCAGCAACAACTCCCTCCGCTCCACCTTTGATGATGGCGCGACCCTGTGTCTTTTCAATCACAGCTGTTGTGAATTCACCACTGCCAGAGACGTAAAAGGGATGATTTCTTACGGCCGCCGTCAGACGTTCGCAGGCCGCTTTTCTTGCCGGATTTTCTTTCGCATTAACAAACACGGCCATTCCTGTAGCGATGTTCTGCAAAGGAATGGCATAAGTCGGAATGCCACAGCCATCCACACCGTGCGGAGCTTTACTGTGATCATATTTTGTTGTTTCGGTTAAAACTTTGCGTAGGCGCTTTTGCGCATTGTGTTCGTATTTTTCATACCCCTGAGGGTCTTCACCCAAATGCAGACAGGTCGCCAACAAAGCAGCATGTTTCCCGGCACAGTTATTACAAAGCACCGTTGGTTTTTGATTCAAACGAATAAAGCTATTCGCCGCTTCTTCGTTGTAAGGAAGATGCGGACCACAAGCGAACATCTTTTCGGAGATATGGCATTTTTCACACCATTGACTTAACACAAGCAAATGATCTTTTTCCCCGCGATGGGAACCGCAAGCCAAGGCCAAATGTTTTTCATCAAGTTGGAATTTGTCAGCAGCACCCGATTCAACTAAAGGAAGGGCTTGGAGCATCTTGATCGCACTGCGAGGCATGGTCATGTACTGGGGATTCCCCCACGCATGAAGCAATCCCCCGTTTTCATTCACAACAGCCACCATAACCTGGTGAACACTCTCGACGACGGGCCCTCTGTGGACTTCAACGACGAGCGGCTGTTTAGAAATCATATTTAAATCTCCGGTTTGTCCGTTAACAATACTGAGTTCTTGGCAAACTCTGTGATCACACGCCCCCGCGGAGTTTTCTGAATAAATCCTTCCTGAAGCAGGAATGGCTCATAGACTTCCTCAAGGGTGTCGCGCTCTTCACTGAGTGCAGCAGCTATCGTATCAATGCCAACGGGACCACCGTTATATTTTTCTTGGATCAGGCTCAAAATACGACGGTCCATAAGATCCAGACCAAATTGATCCACTCCCAACTGATTGAGGGCATAAATAGCAATATCTTTTGTGATCGTTCCATCGCCTTTTACCTGAGCGTAATCGCGTACACGCTTTAACAGGCGGTTCGCAATACGAGGAGTTCCACGACTTCTGCGAGCAACTTCTTCAGCTCCGGCCTCATCGATGTGGACTTTAAGAATTTCTGCAGATCTAATCAAAATCTTTTGTAAAGCGATACGATCATAAAACTGCAGACGCTCAACAATTCCGAAACGGTCTCGGAATGGCGGATTCAACAAACCAGCACGGGTTGTGGCTCCTACCAAAGTGAATGGGGCCAATTGAAACTTCATCGAGCGTGCGCCTAAGCCCTCGCCCGTAACGATATCAATGTAATAGTCTTCCATCGCCGTGTAGAGATACTCTTCCACGTGACGGCTCAAGCGATGAATTTCATCGATGAACAAAACCGCGTTCGGCTTCAGCGAAGTTAACACCGCCGCCAAGTCACCTTTTTTGTCGATGGCTGGTGCTGAGGTCATTTTGATTTCAGCACCCATGTCGTTCGCAATAATTTTTGCCAAGGTGGTTTTACCCAAACCCGGAGGCCCGGAAAGCAAAACGTGATCTAAAGGCTCCTCGCGAAATTTCGCGGCCGCGACGAAGACCCTGATTTTGTCTTTAACGTTTTCCTGACCTGGGAAATCTTCAAAACGCTGGGGACGAAGTTCGTTTTCCCAGGTTTTTTCTCCGCCTTCGGCAATGTCACCTTCCAAAATACGACTCATGACAAGCTTCCAGACAATGTTTGGAAGCCCTTGCGGACGCCATCTTCCACGGAAACATCCATCGGCAACGACGAAACGAATTGATCAACTAACTGGGATTTGTATCCGAGGTTCAATAAAGCCGACGTAATTTGCGTCAAGGATTCGGACTTAGCCTTTACATTTTCATCGATCGAAACCAATTTGCCTTTGAGGGTCAAAATGATTTGCTCTGCTGTTTTTTTACCGACTTTAGGCAAACCCGAAAGACCTTTGGCATTTCCAGCTTCGATCATTTCTTGAATTTGTGCCGGACGGCCGCCAGACAAAATACTCAAAGCCATCTTGGGACCGACGCCATTCACTTTCAATAGAGACAAGAACAGATTTTTTTCTTCTTTCGCATGAAAACCAAAAAGAGTCAGAGCATCTTCACGAACGTGGGTATGAATCCACACGATGATGTCTTTACCTAACAAGGTCATAAAGTCTTCCAAGGTTTTGGAGGAAGCATAAACTTCGTAACCCACACCCTGAACGTCAATAAGAGCCGTATCGCCCATCACTTCAATAATTTTTCCACGTAAATACCCGATCATAAACTCACCGCTCTTTGCAAAACTAATTTCTTTTTCAATTCAAAGGCATGATAACAAGCCATCGCCAAAGCATCCGAGGCATCGATTCGATTGATCACCTTGATGTTGAGCATGGCTTTTAATACCGCCTGCACGTCCTCTTTAGAAGAACCACCATTTCCAGTGATCCCTTTCTTGACGGATCGAGTGGCATATTCTGCCACCTCGGCCTTACCCAATCCGGCTTCGTACATCACGACACCACGGGCATGACCTAATTTAAAGGCGCTGTCGGCGTTCTTACCTAGAAAGATTTTTTCAATCACGACTTGGTGAGGACGATATTTTTCCATCACCTCACGGAAGGCAGAACCCAACTCGGTCATGCGCAAAGGGAATTCCTGATCCGCATCCAAAAGAATAACACCATGATTGATATGCTCAATCTTGCCATTCTCAACGCGCACAACGCCAAAGCCTGTAATACGGGAACCGGGGTCCACCCCAAGAATCGTTAAACTCATAAAAGTAATTTCATTCCGAACGTATTGCTAAGTCAATGGATCTGCACTAGAATCTGAAACATGCCGAAGATCGAAGCAAGCGCCATTGAAAAATACCAGAATATTCTCGCGAAAGACCCAACGTCTCAGGTCTTCGCACCTCTGGCGGAAGCTTATCGTGAAATGGGTATGCTCAAAGAATCGCTGCAAATCGTGACTGCTGGCGTTCAACGCCACCCGCAATTTGTTGGAGGCTTGGTCACATACGCAAAAGCTTTGCGCGATGCCGGTCAGCTGGGAAGAGCCCTGGAAGCTCTTAAAAAGGCGACGGCTCTGGCCCCTGAAAACATTCTTGCTCACCAGCTGTTAGCAGAAACTCACCTCGCAAGCAAAAACGCGAAGGAAGCCTTGAAGGCTTTCAAAATGGTTTTATTTTTAAATCCGAACTCTCAGTCCGCACAAAAAGCCGTCCAAAAGCTAGAGTCGTTGACCGCCGATGAATATGACGACGATGTTTTCTCTATGACCAAGCTGCCTCAGGTGAACTTAGATTCTCCAGAAAGCAGCCCTGCGACAGCGACGGTAGAAGCGTTCAAACCAGCTCCGGTGCCTAAAAATAAGGCTCTTGAGAGAATGCTTTCCTTGATCGATGCATTTATTGTCCGCAACGATCTTGAAAAGGCCAATGCCCTTCTTAAAGACACCCGCATTGAATATGGCGACAATCCAGAAATTGAGCGCCGCATGAAAACCCTTCAGGTTCGCTACAATGATAACGATGAACCTGTGCCACTTAAACCACTGATGCCTCGAGACCATTTGATCCGCCAAAAAAAGATCGAAGTTCTTGAGATGATGCTTCGCAAAATCGAAGACTACCGCAGCCAAGGTTGACCACCCCCCGCCTTTTCAGGCTATATTACTGTTCTTGCTCAACCGCAAAAAAGAAATGATATCAAAGGTATCAATGCAAGGCGGAAGAAGAAGGCGTACTCCTGTACGTCGACGCCGACCAATGCAGCAGTGATACCTTTGAGATCATTTCCCTTGTTAAGAAAGAGGACACTACTATGTATGAAACGTCGGATTTTCGTAAGAATCTAAAAATTATGGTCGAAGGCAAGCCTTATGTCATCGTGGATTTCCAACACGTTAAGCCAGGCAAAGGCAATCAATTCACTCGCACAAAATTGAGAAACATGCTGACAGGTCAAAACCTAGAAGTCACTTTCAAGTCTGGCGAGAAATTCGAAGTACCTAACGTTGAAAACAAAGAAATGAATTTCTTGTATAAAGACGACACAGGTTACAACTTTATGTCGAACGAAACTTACGAGCAGATCGCTATGTCTGATGAAGACCTTGGTGAATCTAAGTTCTATCTTACTGAAGGCTTGAAAGTTGTTGTTCTTTTCTACAACGAAAAAGCTGTCGCAGCGGATGTACCAAAAGCTGTGAATTTGACGGTTGCGAAAACGGATCCAGGCGTAAGAGGCGACCGCGTTACTGGCGCTACAAAGCCAGCTATCATGGAAACTGGTTTGTCTGTTGGCGTGCCTTTGCACATCAATGAAGGCGACGTCCTTCGCATCGATACATCGACTGGCGATTACGTAGAACGCGTCAGCCAAAAGTAGTTAGGAAAAATAGTTTCTAACGCAAGATATTAAGTCTCCGCAAACACTCGTTTTTATACCAAAATATAAACACGAGAACGTGCCCCAAAAATCGGCGCAAGCTGAAACACAGGCACCAACGTAAGCGGAGACTATTTTTTTGTCCATTTTTGTTGAGTTAGAAATTCAAAACATACTCAATGAGACTTCAAATCTCGATGAAGTCGCCGCACGACTCATTTCTGCCCTTGAATCAAATCCGGATCAACTGACTCTCGATAATATCACGGCCTCTGCGCGATTTTTGAATCAAGCCGGCCGCCATGTGCAACTTGTGGAATTCGTTCTGCGCCATATGGAAAACGAAAGCTTTCATCTACCGTGGCCTTATTTTTTAGAAGCCTTGGGACACACCTCTTTAGAACTTGATGAAAAGACTGTTCGCGCCCTGATTGAAGGCATTCAAGAATCCAATGCGGAAAGTGAAGCCGCTCGATCACAAGTTTTGAATGAATACGATTCACGCTTGGGTGAATGGCGCAGCAATCGCAAATACAAAATTCATAAAGATTACTTGAACAACAAAAAAGTTTTGTTGGATCAGCTAATTACTCTCAGAACCCAGCAGCTTTACGAACAGGAAAAAAAACTGCTTCAGCGAATGCAAAAGCTGTATCCTGGTGATGGCGATGTTAAACGTGAAGCGATCGAACATAAGCAGCGTCACGCTCTAGATGTTTTAGCGCGTCGTTCCCCTAAATCTCGCCAAGTACAAACTGACGATCTGATTACTAAAGATCCGGAATTAGATCAGGCCTATCAAGCCCTTCTGCGGTCTTTAGTGGAGCATGCAGAACAAGATCCGGAAATGGCTTTTGATTTCGCAGTAGCGGCCTTTATGATTGAAGGCTATGATGCGGCCTATGAGATCCTTGATTTCTGCGAACACAGCGAATCTTTGATGTGGCTGCGCTTAGAAGTTTTATTGCAC
>JBJTMR010000052.1:0-1517 GCA_046070625.1 Bdellovibrio sp.
TCGCGTATTTTAGGAACGTCATGGAAAATGGATTGAATTTACATCAAAGAGTGGCCTTGATCGCTGGGCCAATGACAACAACTGTTTCTAGTATCGTGATGACGCTGACTCGCTTAGGTGCTGATTGTGTGATTCTAGATCCAGATAAAACTGTTGCATCAGCATTTACGAATTCGATTAATGATAGTCGCGAGATCAGTGATAAATATGGTCGTGCGGTTGCCATTCAGTCCGAATTGAAAACTCCGGAGCAAATCAAAGATGCTGTGGGCAGAGCTTCAACGACATTTGGTGGCTTGGATATTTTCATTGATGCGAACATGTTGCAAAAGCCCACGCCAATTCGTTTGGATGGTGGCGTTGATCTTATCGATGACATGCTTGATCGTCATTTGAAACTTCCCATGATGTTGACTCAAGCGGTTCTGGGTTATCTGAAAAGTCGCAAAAAAGGGCGTATCATTTATCTTTTGAACGAGTCACCGGTCGCAAAAATCAAAGAAGATGTTTTGGCGCAAGGGGCTCGTACAGGGTTGATTGGATTTGCAGCAGCTTTGGCAAAACAAACGGCTGAATTCAATGTGACGGTGAATTCTTTGACTGTAGCTCTGACGGAAGAATACATCTTGGCCCATGATCCAGAATCAAAATCCATCAAAGAAGCGATGGAGAAAATGAAACAAATTGATCCTTCTTTGAAAATCACCGAGGCGGATAAAATTTCGCAAACGGTGGCGTTTTTGGTAAGTCCGATGGGTGCCACGATGAATGGACAGAAGTTCGCTCTTTCTTAGGAGGAGTCGTGAATTTATTTTTCCGTTTAGTCTATACGTTCTTGTTCTCTCGCTTTCGTAGCAAGGTCCATGCGATGGAGGAGTGTCTGACGCCTTATCGTTGTTGGCCGACGGATCTGGATGTTCTTCGACATATCAATAACGGCGTTTATTTTTCGATGCAGGATTTAGCTCGCGTGGATTATATGATCCGCATGGGAGCGGCAGGAAAGCTTGCTGCTCAAGGTTGGTATCCCGTTGTTGTGGCTGAACGGTTGCGCTTTAAGAAATCAATTAAACCATTTCAAAAGTTTTTCATCGGCACGCGCTTGGCTTACTGGGATGATAAATACACATACATTGAACACAAGTTCATTGTGAATGGGGAGCCAGTTGCTTGGGGTATGATCCGCGCCAGATTCCTGAAAAAATCAGGCGGCCTGGTCACGACGGAAGAGCTAATCAATCTTATTGGTGTGAGCTCTCCGCGCCCAGAGCTGCCAGATCATTTGAAAGCCTGGATTGAAGCCGAAGACCGCCATATTGAAGCGGTCTTGCCAGTGATCAAAAACTAAAGCTCAAGGCCCATGGATTTTCCATAGGCCTTTTTTCTTTCTTCACTAAAGAACAATTTCAATTCCACCAAGAAACGAAATTTTTCGTGAAACTGAGTTCCTGAAATAACGAAACCTTTTTTAAGTTTTGGAATAAGAACGGTCGGATTATTTCCATGATGAATACTGG
>JBJTMR010000053.1:0-6644 GCA_046070625.1 Bdellovibrio sp.
CCGGTCGGCAACGCAGCCGACCCTCTCAAGGATTCCTCAGGGCACCCCTTGATCTAAGCTACCCCCTCCACGAACCAGGCCAATGTGATCCACTTACTGGGACGGCTTTGGCCTCGAAGGCTTGGTTTTAAAAAAGATGACCACAAAGAGAAAAAAGGTCTTTGGAAAGACTGTGTTGATCCTATCATGAATGGCAAGTCTGTTGCCGGCGTGACCATTGGAAGCGATGTCATTGCAGCCTGCAAAGAAAAACATGCTGAGAAAAAATCAAAATAGTTCGCAGACAAAGTTGTCGTGTACTCAAAATAACAAAACCCGATCGACTTGATCGGGTTTTGTTATTTTGACTTTCAAAGAAGCAACTTAATTCAAATTCACTGCTTCAATATATTCTGGGAACATTTGAACCGCTTCTTTTGCATTCGGAAATGACATAAATAAATGATACGCGTCCTGACAGGAAACACGAACATCAAAACTATTTCCCTGTTCACCTAGGGGTGCGTACACTGATGTGCGAATCTGCCACATAGCTCCTACGCCATCGATATCTGGAAACACTTTACGACTTTCTGCGCTTCTAATTGGAAAAACAGTTCCTGCAGGAATAACCCCATTCGGTACGGCATTTCCATATCTATAAGAAATAAGGCGACATTTGGAATAGCCATGTTCATCAGTTCCAACTCTTGCCAAAGTTACTGAGTCTTCACCTTGAGGGAAAACTACTTCCTTTTTCAGAACAAGCCCGGTCGCCGCGAATACAGGCGTAGAGGCAAACATCACAACACTTAGAATTGCATTTACAAAAAGCTTCATAAAAATCCCTTTCACACAATCGAATGAGCAAGGGATAGCAATTAGTCATCTAGCGAGCAAAAGTTAACTTTGACGAATTTGTAGCTATTCTGTCTAACGGGAGAAAATCTAGCGCTTTGTTTTTAACATGTAATCAAAGGCGGTCGCGTACAGTTTGATTTGTTTCAACATGGAATGCAGACCATTCGCTCTGCTTGGAGAAAGATTTCCTTCAAAGCCCAAGGCGCGCAAGAACTCTGGCGGTGTGTTCAAAACTTCTGCTGGAGTGGCACCTGAATACACATTCAACAACAGCGCCACAAGACCTTTAACAATCAGGGCATCGCTATCACCCACAAGTTCCATTTGCCCTTGTGAATTCAATCCCGCATGCAACCACACCTGAGACTGACACCCCTTGACAATATTTTGCTCTGTCTTCAATTCTTCAGACATTGGGGCCAAGGCTTTACCCATTTCAATAATCTTTTTGTAGCGATCTTCCCATTGAGTGTAGACAGAGAAATCAGAGATGACTTTAGCTTGGCGTTCTTGAATTGATGACATGTCTTATTCCACTTTCAATTGCGGGAGAATTTCAAAAAGTTCTTCTTCCATAAACTGCCCTTGTTCACCGAGCATCTCATGGAAAGCCTTTTTATCTAAATTAGAGACGATCTCAAAGCTCTTTTTATAAAAACCTTCTTGATCCTCATAATAACCATTCCAAAGTTCTTTGGATTTTTTCTCATCCATAGACCAAGATTTTTTCTCGGCCGCAGTCCCTTTGGTGCGATTGTGATAGTCCAAAAGAGTCATTACCTGGCGAGGAGAGAAATCCAACATCACCAGTGCCTCTTCCAACAGAGCCAGCTCCACGTACCAAAGATAGTTATTCAGCTTATCCCAAAACTCAATGCCTGGGTCGCCATAAGAGCTCTTGCAGAAAAAGGTTGTGCAAACCACGCCGCGATTTCTCCACACATTGCAGTTCTGTTTTTCTTTATTGTAGTACGGGCATAGCCAATCTTCGCGCTGACCAAATTCTGTCTCAGTGCGGTTATTAAATTCGACCTGATATTTTACTGGAGCGACCATACCAATTGGTAAGGCGTATTCACGCTTCGCAATTTTATCGCGAAAAATACGATGGGCCTCCGTCGACGACGACTCGTTAAACAAAGCTCCGACCATATAGTTCGGAATAAATGGATGGAAGGTGCAACACTTCAGATCTTCTCTGTAGTGGATCTTGCCAGTTTCTCGGGGACGAGACATTGCACAAGTATCGCAAGTTGCCTTCGTTTCATTCGGTTCAAACTGCAGAATTTCTCTGGGCAGTAAATTTCCATAAATATGGGGAAGCTGATATTTTAAAATCATTGCAGTTGGCAGCGCTTATAAATCTTCGCTTTAAGATCCTGAAGGATGGGATACACTAAAACACTTTGATCCCAATACCACACAAAGTCTTGGCATTTTACAAAATAAGGAAATGCGATGGTTCCTACGCTTGGACGCCCCTCTTCCGCGGCAATCTGAGGCGTAAGGTTGTTGATCAATGTCTCTGTAGTGTCATGCTTGATAAGACCTTGCACTTCAAGCTCTAAAGCAATTTCAACAGGTGTTACAAAAAGCTTCTGAGTCCCGCGAGGACGAACGCCTTTGCCGCCAAATACTGGGGAGTTGTAAACATCACGAATGTACTGAAAAAAACGAATGCCGCTATTGATATATTTTTGCTCGAGGTAATCATAGACTTTTGAATCTGCTTCGCCGTTGTCTCCAACCAAGATCACATTCAAAGGCTTTTCGCTCTCGATAATTTTCGAAATGGTCTGTATTTTATGAGTTTCGGCGGGATACTCAGTACGAGGGTGATAATCCCCTTTGGGAAATTCACCCTTAGCCAAGAAAGAACGATGCGTTCTGCCCATAAGCCATTCAGGAGCTTTAGACACGTAGTAAAACTTCATCTCTGGATTATCGTGAGCTATGGCTTGATAAAGAGAGTTCATTCCCATAAAACGCGTGCGATCATCTATGACGTACTTTGCGGCTTCCGACAAATCCAACACGTATTGAACTTTCAAGGTATCGTCGATATCGCTGATCAGAACGGTATCTGTCTCGGCCTTAGCCGCCAGAGCCATTAAAAGGCATAAAAATATCATTCCGAACTTAGGCATAGAAAGTCCCTTTCGTGAGTGTGGAGGTTATACCATAGATGCGCTCCCTCTAGAATGAGAAGAATTCACAGGGGTGTTTAGTCGATTGACATAGGCGTTCTGTAGAGTGTCACCTGTCTCAAAATTCATTCACGCCCCGACACCCAACCAGGGCGTCTCAGGGTGAGACTATTTTTCTTAATAATTCTATATATTTAGATAATTTCAATATGAGACAGCGACCCCCACCCTGGCATCCCGCTTGCTCTTAAGGATTAACAAGCAACTAACCTGATCCAAGGGGGATTTATGAAAGCACTTTTAACGATCGCTATCTTCGCATTCTGCTCTAGCTCTTTTGCCTGGGTATCCCACGATGCCGCAACAAAAGAATATACGTTTAAATACAAGCTTTCCGGTCAAGTCCTTGAGATCAAAAAAACCGCAGGCAGCTATGACGAAGCCTATGAAATAGCCTCCCAACAGTGCTTTTCATTCTACAAAGGCCCGAATAAAGTCTCTGAATCTCGTGGGCTTGATATCATTGATGTGTGCGCAAACCCTCGTTCTTAATTTCCGAAACACCGCCTAAGGCACTGCATTGCAGCAGGATTTCCTATTCCCCCAAAAGGGATCCTGCTTTATACTCATCATGATTATTAAGGAGCAGCTCCATGGGCATCATGAAATCCGTACTTGAATTTTTAGTTGGTAAAGATCCAGATATCTTTGATGAAAAAGGGAATGTTTCCCACAAGCTCCCAAAGAAAAAATGGGAAGCATGGCACAACCGCACTAAAACGGACCCACAATACAACTGGCGCAACCACACCGGCATCACCGGCGCTCCAAAAAAGAAAAACTAAACTTTCAAAACCCACTCTAAAAAGTGGGTTTTTTGTTTTCAGCCTCTCTCGAAACCAAGAATACCAACCCTAAATGATATTAAATTTCTCTTTAAGATTCTTCACCAACAAGGAGGAATCTCCTTGAGCACGGATCATAAAAATATCATCCACTTGCCGCCCCCAAGTATGTACCTGAGCCGATTTGATACTGACACCCTCATCACTCAAGGCCTGAGCCGCGGCAGCTAAAAGTCCCGCCTGATCGGGTCCTTTAAAACTGACCACCCATTCTTTTTCAGTCGCACTCATCAGTTGAATATTTTCAAACTTAACTTGAGGAATCTCTTTATTCACCAAGGATGCGTTTTTTAAAAGACTCGCCAATTGCTGTAAATTCTTAGAGGTCGTGACCTGAAACCAATCATACACGCCGACCTTAGGAATCGTATGAATGGAAGCATGGCGCACACCAAGCCCCAGGGAATACAATTGGCCCACATAGTCTGCCAGAATCCCTTTGCGATCGCGTTTTTGGTGCATTCGAATCCAGATTTCATTCTTCTTGGTCTTAAGAATTTTCGGAGGTAAAGCCTCCTCACAATTCTCCGCAAGCTTTAAGTCTTCGACTAATTCTTTAGTGGAAATACTTTCAACCAGAACTGGCCCAAGTTCTTCGTAAACTTCCTCTGAAATTTTAAGATGCTTTTTCTTTCTTAAGGAAGAGAAATCAAAATAGCCTTGAGCTTTTTTGGATTCCAAAATCTCGACCAAATCTTTCAGTAGTTTTGCTTTCCATTCGTTCCAGGCTTCAGGATTGGTCGCCCGTATATCCACGGCCGTGAAAATTGCCAGGCGGAAAAGATTCGCGCCAGACACACCTTCATCTTTCAGTTCCTGCCAAACTTTCGGATCTTTGGCATTTTTTCGGAATGCGGCTTGTGATAACTCTAAGTGATGTTTCACCATCCATTTGACGTCATCAGTGAATTTTTTTGAAAAGCCATAGGCTTTGAAATCTCTTTGCACAATGGCAACACCCGCGTCTGAATGATCTGAGCTGTCCATACCTTTTGCAAGGTCATGATACAGACAAGACCATACCAATACCTTCCAGTCATAGGCTGTCAGCTTTTGTGTCACAAAACTTAAAGGTCCAAGTTCTTTGGGTTTATTGTGCACGCGTTTCATTTCTCGGCAGGCCTGCATGATGTGTGAATCCGCCGTAAAACGATGATACTGATCGTGTTGCACGTAGCCGACCAGACGGCGTATTTCTGGGACCAATTTGTCAATCAAGCGAGATTTAAAAACGCTGACCAGAAAATCATCCGACGCTTTCACATCAAGAATCCCGTCCAGCATCTGACCACGCTGTTTGGAAAGCCTCTGAATCTGTCTGTCTTCAAAAAAGGTATCAAGACCCTCTCGAACCTTTTTCTGCATCAGCACGCTGGCATCCTTTTGTAAGGAGGCAGCTAAATCCAGTCCTGATGAAAACTCCACGCGTTCGATTTTTTTTAATTGTTCTTCCGATGCGTCTGCCACTGCGATAATCCAGTCTGAATAAAAATTCACTCTGGAAAGCCCTCGCTGTAAGTCACGCATAAAATCTTTATGGGTTTTAAAGCCCATCCATTTTGCCAGCTCGAACTGCGTGGCACTAGAAAGAATGTCGTTGTGACCTTCTAAGTGAAGCTTTTGGCGCAAAGACAAAAAGTAACTGCGATAGTAATTCAGAACATTCAACGCATGTCCGGGGTTATTAAATCGTTCCGCGAAAAGCTCATAAATCTGCAAACCTTGCTCAAGATCGCGCAGTCCACCAGGTCCATATTTCAAATTTGGCTCAAGATAATTTGTAATGGAATCAAAGCGCTCCTCACGAGATTTACGTTCTTCGCGAACCGCTTTCAATAAAATGCGACGATAGAGCTTCTTTTTAGACCAAATTTGTTTTTGCTGTTCATAGAGTCGCTTCGCTCCCTCGGGCGTCAGGGGCTTTCCCTTTAGCAACGCGAGTATATCAAAGGCCTCAACACCTTCAGTCCAATCTTCTGGATTCTGTGGCATACGATAGCGTAACTTAAGGCCTTGCTTATTCAGGTCATCGACGAGTTCTTTAGTTTTATTTTCGTCGCCACAAAACAAAAGATCGATATCTGACTTCGGGCTCAGCTCACTGCGAGCCCAGGAACCTAAAATAATAGGATGACATTCGCGCCACTCAGGATTTTTTTTAAGAAGTTCTTCGAGCTTTGTGCCCAACCAGAAAGAAAAATTTTCCGCAGAAAAGCAGAACACCTGGCGAACATCTCCATCCGGAGTCATCAAGGGAGGATTTAGAATTTCTTGGGCTTGGGATAATTGATCAATAGATAAAAACGTCTTGTTCGCCACAAATACCTCTTATCCAATGATCTATGAAAGACGGAGGATCGTCAAACTCGACAGCTGCTTCAGCTTACGGCTCTTCCGGGCCTCTAGCTCTGCTCGGCTTCCGCCGCTTCCGGGCCTCTCTAGCTCTGCCGGCTTCCGCTGAGCTTCAGCCTACGTGCCCGCCGGCATTTCGGTACTGCTCGCGACCGCGTCTTTCCACTTCGCTACCTGATTCATAACCTCCAGCGGACTGACTTGCATCAATGGGAACTTAGCCAGTTCTTCCATCAAGGCCTTCATTTTTTCCGTCTGCCGTTGCATCTCAGGGTCTAGTGCAGGAGCCACAGGAACTTCATGATACACCGGAACATCCTGATGAAGCTGATCTAGCAAAGAAAGTTGAGAACTTGCTTGAACTTTTTTTGATTCAATTTCGCGCAACAAACTCTTCGCA
>JBJTMR010000054.1:0-6512 GCA_046070625.1 Bdellovibrio sp.
ATGCACCGAAAACCCATATCGGCATCGGCTATGCGAACTCTTTTTCCAACATTTCTGCCAACGGGCAAAACTTCAACCGCTATTCCAGTGGTGTTCAGCTGTCTTACGGAATGGATATGGGCTCCCCTCGTTGGTACACAGAGGGTATCTTCAGAAATTACGGATCCAACAGCAATGGCACTGAAGACTTCAGTTTGCGTGAGCTTGAACTGAAAGCAGGCTACACAAACATTATACAAAACATCTGGAACTATTCTTTAAGCACAGGACTGTCCACTCGCTTCATGAAGTTTTCTGATTCTTCCCGCAGCATCAACGTCAATGAGACAACACCTTCTCTGGTAGTGTCTTCTGGGATCTTCGCGCAGATTCATCGCAATGTTTCTATCGGAGCAGAAGTGAGCGCTCGCACCGCGATGGCCAACAAACCTGCGGACAAAGACTCTTTTGACTTTGCGTTTCGTTTAAACACCTCTCTATAATGAGCGGGTGGATGTACTTCATTTAGCTCTTAGTTTTTTTATTCTTCTTTTGGCCCTGGCAGTCTTTACCAATAAAGCCCGGGCCGCAAAACACTTCGATTCCAATTTACATCCGAATTGCCTTTTAACCCGTTGGCCTTTGTTGTTTGTAACCGGGCCTCGCAGTTTTTTTTATTTCAGCTCTTACTGGAATATCTACACCTCGTACCTGGCCGAACACGGCTATGAAGTCTTTAACTTACGTTTACCCTGGTCCAACCCCCGCCTTCGCCAAGAACACTTTGCCGAATTCCTAAAAAGCCAAGATCAAGCCCAACGCAAATTCCACTTGGTGGTGGACCAGTATACCTTCAATGAATTTGAAGACTATCTTCGCAAACACAAACCTCAATGCGTGATCAGCGTGACCAAAGTGACCGACATGCATTCGCAGACTCATTCAAACCTCACAGCATTTCCCATTCCTATTGCAAACGTGGAAACTATTCCCGGCCGCAAGAGTTCTTTTTTCGTTCGCTTAGCCTATTCCGTTCATCAAGTTCTTTTAACGGGCAAAGCCGTGCCATCACTCAATGTTTTGGGAGCATGCAAAGACTCCTCATTGCAAAATGCTCGCTTGCTTTTGGAGCGCTCGCAAACTCTTGCGGAAATGGATCTACGCAAAGGTTAAGAGATAGCCCTTGCCAGGGTAAACACTTAGTGGTGCAATAATCCCATGAACGACTACAGAGACGTCACACCTAATCAGCAGCCTGAGTCCCTTCAAACAGCGAAAGAAGTCGTTCGATACATCGTCGATTACCTTCGCCATCCAATTCAGAAAATTAAGACGATTCCGGACTGGAGATGGTCCACCTTAATTATTTCCCTGGTTGTTGTCTCTATGATCTCAGGAGTCGTCACTGGACTTGTCCCGCCGAACTTCTTCCGAGTGATGGCAGGGCTCATTGTTTCGCCACTCGTTGGCGTGATCACTTCTCTTGTGGGCGCTTTGTTTATTTATTATTATTTTCAAGTTTTCGAAAAAAGAACCTGTTCATTCCGCAAGATCTTCACTTTGATTTTATTTGCGAACATCCCGTTCTTTGTTTTTCAAATTGGTTCAGAAATCATTCCGCCAATTACACTGGTTGGATTCGCATTCACATCTCTGCTCATGGCGGTCGGGTTGACTGAAAACTTCAACATGGAAAAGCGTCGTGCTTTGCGCTTAGTAACCATCCTTTTCGCAATCGTCTTTGTGTTGTGGCTGTGGAACCGTATCGACGCCGCAAGATTATAAAACTTAAGTGATGCTAAAACAAAAAAGCCCGCTGATCAGTGATCGCGGGCTTTTTTTTTATTTTAAATCAAAGTTCAATTAAGCGCGTCCAGTGGATCCAAAACCACCTGCACCACGCTCTGTTTCTGAAAGATCGCTGACCAATTCAAATTGAGCTTGGTAAACCGGTGCAATCACCAATTGAGCACAGCGCTCTTGATCGTTGATGGTCACAGGTTCGTTACCTAGATTGATAACAATGATTTTTACTTCTCCACGATAGTCCGCGTCGATCGTGCCTGGAGTGTTTAACACTGTCAGACCCGATTTAGCCGCCCAGCCACTGCGGGGACGGGCTTGGATTTCATAACCCAATGGAATTTCAAAGCTCAATCCAGTTGGAATCATTGCCCGCTCGCCTGGATTCAAAACCACAGGACCAACCAACTGCGCGCGAACATCCACACCGCTTGCACCTGCTGATTGGTAAGCGGGAAGCTCCCCTTGGAAGTTATCTAGTTTTTTGATTTTTACAGAGATTTTATTCATAGTTCGTACCCTTGCCACCAGTCATTAAGTTCTTCGACACCAGTTCCCAACAAGACCCCTGAGGTATTATTAAGATCCAGCTCATTCCGAATATAGTGATTCACAGAATCCACTGTCACCTGATTGATTTCTTCAATCACAGATTCCACGGAGCGATAGCTACCAAAGACCATTTCATTCACGGCCAATGAGGTCATGCGATTTTCAATATCATCAGAGCCCAATAAAATACTGCCAGCCACCTGTGTTTTAAACATTTCAACGTCAGCTTTCGTCGCGCCATTTTTACGCACGCGTTGGAACTCTTTTGTGATCAGTTCGCCAACTTTTTTAACACTTTTAGCTTCCGCCCCGGCATAAATATTCAACATGCCAGAATCGATATGGGTGTTAAGACTAGAGAAAATGGAATAAACCAATCCCTTTTTTTCTCGCACACTTTGATACAGTTTCGAGGTCATTCCGCCACCCAACAAGGTGTTCGTGATCACAGCTTCAAAACGATATTTATCACGGAAACTTGCCGTTGGAAGACCCAACAACATGTGCACTTGCTCTGATTGTTTTTCAACCACCACACGACGACGCAACCAACGTGGTTTTTTGCGTACGTTTTTCAATGCACTCTTCTTTTTCTTACCCAGATGTTTCTGAACCTCAACCATGAACTCATCGTGGTCAATAGCCCCAGTCACACTGACCAGAATATTTCTTCCTGTATAATTTTTTTTATAATAATCCATCACCTGATTTTGCTTCATCAGTGCAATAGATTTCGGCGTTCCCAAGATGGGGCGCCCCAATGGATGGGATCCATAAGCTTGGTCGTAAAGAATATCGTAAATGATATCTTCATGACTTTCGTCGGACATCGCGATCTCTTGCAAAATCACGCCCTTTTCCAAATCGAATTCTTTTTTCACCAAGTTCATGTTGGACACAAGATCCGACAAAACATCCAAGGCTTTCTGCCAATGGTCCTTCAAAACCAAAGCGTGATAGCACGTGTATTCTCGAGTGGTATAAGCGTTGAGCTCCCCACCTAAGGCTTCCAAAGATTTTGCGATTTGATAAGTGCTACGAGTTTTCGTGCCTTTAAACACCAAATGCTCAAGTAAATGAGACATTCCGGCAATTTCAGGAACCTCGTCACGAGTTCCGGTTAAGACCCAAACACCGATAGAAACGGCACGGGATCCTGGATGAAGTTCACTCATCACCCGGATCCCGTTAGAAAGTTCAGATTTTTTGAACTTAGTATTCATGCTCCTACGCTTTCAGCTTTGGCGCACTACTGCATCAAAGCTTTGCGAGAAAGCTTCACGCGGCCAGCGCGATCCACTTCAAGAACTTTAACGTCGATCATCTCACCCTCTTTAAGAACGTCAGTCACAGCGCGAACGCGTTCGTTAGAGATTTCAGAGATATGTAATAAACCTTGAGTGTTCGGAAGGATTTCAACGAAAGCACCGAACTCAGCAATTTTCACTACGCGACCTTTATAAGTCTTACCTACTTCAGCTTCAGCAATGATGTCATTGATCATGCCGATAGCTTTTTTAGTTGCTTCAGGATCTGCGGACGCAACGTGAATTGTTCCATCGTCTTCGATTTCGATCTTAACGCCAGTAGCTTCCGTAATCCCACGGATAACTTTACCGCCAGAACCGATAACTTCGCGGATTTTGTCTGGTCTAATTTTGATCGTCTCGATACGTGGAGCAAATTCAGAGATTTGACCACGAGGAGTTTTCATCACTTTTTCCATTTCATTCAAGATGTGTGAACGACCGTCTTTAGCTTGCGCCAAAGCTTGTTCCATCACTTCGAAAGAAACAGAGTCAATTTTGATGTCCATTTGAAGAGCAGTGATACCTTGAGGAGATCCTGCAACTTTAAAGTCCATGTCACCCAAGTGATCTTCATCACCCAAGATATCTGTCAATACGGCAAAGCGGTCACCTTCTTTGATCAAACCCATTGCAACACCGGCAACGTTGGCTTTCAAAGGCACACCCGCATCTAGAAGAGCCATCGTACCCGAGCAGACAGTACCCATTGAAGAAGAACCATTAGATTCCAAAACTTCAGATACGATACGGATTGTGTATGGGAATTTCTCATGATCTGGAAGAACAGCTTTAAGAGCACGCTCTGCCAAATTACCGTGACCGATTTCACGACGAGAAGTGCCGCTCATACGACCTACTTCACCCACAGAGTATGGAGGGAAGTTGTAGTGAAGCAAAAATTTACGCTTTTGCATACCAAGCAATGAATCAATCATTTGCTCGTCATCACCAGTACCCAAAGTCACCGTACCCAAAACCTGAGTCTCACCACGAGTGAAAAGACCAGAACCATGGGCGCGAGGCAAGATACCAACTTCATTGGCTACAGGGCGTACAGTTGTCGTGTTACGACCATCGATACGAACTTTACGATCCAAGATCATTGCGCGAGCTTCTTTGTACTTAAGATCTTCAACAATCGTGTTTAAATCTTTTTTACGCTGTTTCAAAAGATCTTTATCAGTGATTGATGCCAAAAGAGTTTTTTCAGCTTCAACTGCTGCAGCGTTAGCTGCGGCATAGCGATCTTGTTTTTCTTTGATCGCAAGAGCTGCCGCGATTTTAGGTTGCAAGAAAGATTCTGCAGCACCTTTGAAATCAGCATCAATAGTAGGAGGAGTGAACGCGCGTTTTGCAGTCGAACCTGTTTTTTCACGCAATTCATCTTGAGCATTCAACAATGGAATCAAAGATTGGTGACCGAATTTCAAAGCTGCCAAAACGTCTGCTTCGGAGATGAATTTCGTTTCGCCTTCAACCATCAATAGACCGTTGCGAGTACCCGCTACGATCATATCCATGTCTGATTTTTCCATTTGCTGTGGAGTCGGATTTGCTACGAATTGACCATCAACGCGACCTACTTGGATAGCTGCTGTTGGACCGTTGAAAGGAATTTCAGATACGTGCAAAGCTGCGGAAGCACCCAAGCTCGCAAGGATTTCCAATGGGAAAGAACCGTCTGCAGAAAGAACAGTCGCAACGATTTGAGTTTCATAGCGATAGCCTTCTGGAAAAGAAGGACGAATTGGACGGTCAATCAGACGTGCAGTAAGAACTGCATCATTTGTTGGTTTTGCTTCACGTTTGAAATATCCGCCTGGAATTTTACCAGTCGCATAAAATTTTTCGATGTATTCTACAGTAAGAGGAAAAAAATCTAGTTCAGAAGCTTTCTTACTAGATACTGCAGTTACGATAACCATGTTGTTACCGCTAGAAACAAGCACTGATCCGTCAGCTTGTTTTGCCATACGGCCAGTTTCGATAGTGATTTGTTTTCCACCTACCAAAGTAGTTACGGTCGTTTTCATTAAATCTCCTTATTTAGCGAAATATCGTTTTCGCTATCCGTTTGTGGAAGCCATCTCAAAAATCCGATTGAGGCGGAGTAGGTTCGCACTCTTGCTCACCTTGGAGTCAGTCTGATTTTTCAGCTGGCTTCCTTATTAAAAAGTCGAAGGGGCTATGCGCCCCTTCTTGGTATCTTATTAAGATGAGATTACTTACGGATATCAAGTTCTTTGATAAGAGTTTGATACGCTTTTACATCTTTGCGATGCAAGTAATCCAAAAGCTTACGACGTTGATTAACCAATGTCACAAGACCACGACGACCGTGGAAGTCTTTTTTGTGGCTAGAAAAGTGACCTGTCAAATCGTTGATTCTTGCTGTTAACAAAGCAACTTGAACTTGAGATGAACCCGTGTCCAAACCTGCAGTTTTGAATTTGTTAACGATCTGTGCTTTTTGTTCTTTAGTGACTGCCATTAAAGTCTCCTGTTTTTGCATTTCTGCTGTTTTTTAAATCCCCCACCCTCAGGTCGTCATGGCTGTCGATCCGGGCAGGAAGACTAGGTTCTATCTGTATCTAAGAGGGCGGTCAAGCACTGCTTCAGCTTATACCCCGTCTGGGAGTTTATAGCTCGGCCGCCTGTTGTCTTTTAATATCTGAAGACCCGCTTCAGGGTAAATCCACGTTCTGGTTCCAGGCCCACGATAGCCAGAAGCTTCCCCCCGTCTTGAGCCAAAACTTGAACGTATTGGTCCGCTTCGGGCTTAAAAACGGCTATAAGCTGGCTGCGCAGATCATGACTGATTTGGCCATTACCTAAAAGAACCTGATCCTTACCGCTAATACGGATCCG
>JBJTMR010000055.1:0-9692 GCA_046070625.1 Bdellovibrio sp.
ATTATAAAAACAATACAGCAAAATAGTTTCAGTTAAACTAATTCCAGACTGCTGCGCTTTCAAAAGAAGAAAGACATCACTAGAATTTGTCAGCGAAAAAATACTCCAACTAAAAAGATAATACTTAAAATCTTTTGGTAACGTAAAAAACGAAGCCCACGTTGGAGTTTGCGCCACATGAACCCTTTGAACTTTTTTTTCTTTTAAACCCAGGGCAACCACAACCGCAAGAATGCCAGGTATGAATGCCAGATAATAAATGCTTCGTAAATTGCTGGAATACTTCAAAAAAAGGATCGCCAACAGCGGACCAACCGCGGCGCCAAGAGTGTCCATCAAGCGATGCCAACCAAAAGCGGACCCTCGCAGATGAGCAGGAACCGATTCGGCTAACAGGGCATCGCGCGGAGCCGTTCTTAAACCCTTGCCGGTTCGATCAAAAGATCTCGCAAACAGAACATGAGCCCAGGATTGGGAGAATCCCGTGATCGGTTTGGCAACGGCCGCGAACAAGTAACCCATCCAGATAAATGGTTTTCGTCTCTGGATCTTATCGGACCAAAAGCCGGAATAAGTTTTTAAAAGACTCGCAATGGCCTCAGCTAAACCTTCAATAAGCCCAACAGAGGCTACCGACGCACCAAGAACTGTCGTCAGAAAAATGGGCGTGATCGGATAAAGCATCTCACTGGAAACATCCGCCAGGAATGAAACCAACCCCAATCGTTTCACCGTGGGGCTTAAGGCCGTTTGTTTGTTATTTCCGTCAACTGAAGGATTATCCACCTTTCCTGCCTAACTCAAAAACTTTGCCCAGATACTTCTGAATTTCTTCAGGCTTTCTGTTTTTGACCTGATCGAACTGGGTCACGCCAACGGGTTTCACTCCGCAAAACTCGAGAACTGCATTTTTCATCATACGAATCGCAGGATTCCAATACACGACAGCGTTCCACCACCAGGGGGCATCGGTCGTCAAAATAAGCCGCCCCGTGCGACCCGCCAGCAACTTATCCCAGAACGAATCGTTCTTGTGATATTTGAACGCAAACCCTGGCAAGAACACACGATCTAAAAATCCCTTCAACAAGGCCGGAATCGTCCCCCACCAGATCGGAAAGACGAAAACCAAATGTTCCGCCCACAAGATGTCTTTTTGGGTTTCCACCAAATCAGGTTCTAAATCTTGAATTTTCAAATAACCTTTATGAAGAATGGGATCAAAAGACAACTGGGCTAAGTGCACAAGCTTGACCTCATGGCCCTCTTGTTGAGCCCCTTTCGTATAGCTGACCGCCAAAGAGGCGCACAGACTTTCATCGTTGGGATGACCATTGATAACCAGAATCTTCTTTTTCATGAAATGTCTCCAAGAGAAGAAATGATACCAGTCCGGTGCAAAAGAACAAATAAATGTATTTTAAGAAGGTCCCCAAGTTGTTTTTTATATTTCATCCCTAATGCAGGATGATAAGAGCCGAAGGCAACGAAGGGGGCTTGGTATGAAAAATCAAATCAGAAAACATATCAAAGATACCGAAAATGAACACAAAAACCCTAGCTATCAAACCAAACGCCAAGATCTAAGACAAAGTGATGAAAAAGATCGCGAAAGCTTTCGTCGCGAGGACCTCGGTTTTACGAAACGTGATACGCGCGGTTATGATAAGCAACACAAGGGCAAGTATTAAGTCGATTTGTCCCAGAGGTCCAAAAGGCCCTTTCTATCTTTTGAGGGCCTTAAGGTTTTTGAGATATTTATCGAAGTTCTTTTTACTTTCGAAATAAAGAACATTTCCAGTATTATTGGCGGCTATCACTGCAGTTGCCTTATCGACAGGATTCTTTGTCAATGGGTCCATGGCTGTACGAGCCTTTGCTCCACTGGCAAGCGTCTGTTTACAATTATCGCAACATCCGTAATACGTTTTGCCTTCGACCTTCACCGGAATCTGAGAAAACCCAAAATGTCGCTCGGTGACCATACACACCTTTTCATTGGCCACAATTTTCCAGCTCATATCCTGACCTGGAAGGCTGGACTGAGCAAAGGCCATGACCGAGATCAGAGTTGAGACCAAAAAGGCAACGAAGGCTTTCATAGATTTATCCCTTTGTATGTGACTGCTAAAAAAATGACATCCCATGTTCTATTAGGATTGATTCGCCAATTCTGTGACATTTCATACAAGCTATTGTTAAAATGAGACAAATTAGGATAAGGACGCGATGAAATCAAAACTCAAAAAAACCATGGCACCAGAAGCACATCGTTCAGAACATATCGGGTGGCTCCGAGCTGCCGTCCTTGGCGCCAATGATGGCATCGTCTCTACTGCCAGTCTCATAATGGGCGTTGCTGCGGCACAATCCTCCCACCAAAGCGTTATGCTGACAGGGATTGCCGGACTTGTTGCCGGCGCGATGTCCATGGCTGCTGGGGAATATGTTTCCGTAAGTTCACAGGCGGACACTGAAAACGCTGATCTGGCGCGAGAAAAAATCGAACTAGCAACAGATATTGAATTTGAAAAAGAAGAACTCGCACAAATTTATGTGAGCCGCGGAGTTGAACACAAGCTGGCAGTTCAAGTTGCAGAACAGTTGATGGCTCGCGATGCCTTAGGCAGCCACGCCAGAGACGAGTTGGGAATCACTGAGATTGTCAGTGCCCGTCCGATTCAGGCCGCTCTTTCTTCTGCTGCTGCCTTTGCTGCGGGAGCCCTGATGCCTATTTTGACGGTCTTAGTATCACCATCGGACAAGCTCCTCTACTCCGTCGGGGCAACAACTCTGGTCTGCCTGTTCATCCTTGGAGTTATTGCCGCCAAAGTCGGAGGCGCTAATGTCCTGAAAGCCGCATTTCGCGTTGTTTTCTGGGGAGCCTTAGCTATGGCTATCACGGCGGGAGTTGGAAATGTTTTTGGTGCGAACGTTTAGAAACTAAGGGTTTTAGGACAAAACATAATGAATACCATCGAAATTCATGTCAAAGAGGCGTCTCAGTTATTTGATTCAAAAGATCCGGCACCTTTTCACGAACGGGATCTTGATGGCTCATTTGCGACCTACCTTATAGCCAGTGCGGAAGAGCATAACACTCGCTCTAAACCGTTTCGCATTCAAATTGATATTGATGAAACGCACTCAACCCTGACTGAAGAAAAAATCGTTGCGGCAGTCCAAGGCTACTTTAAATATCAAATCGACTTAAAACGCCTGGAGTTTACGCGCACATTGCGAATGGCTCGCCTTTTTCTGGTCATCGGGCTTATCACGTTGTTGTTCTGTTTATTTATTGCTCGCTTACTGCGCGTCATCGAGTCCGATTTTATTCAAACCACACTGCGCGAAGGGATCGTTATTTTTGGATGGGTTTCTTTGTGGAAACCCTTGGAGCTCTTTCTTTTTGACTGGTATCCGATCTATGACCAGATTCGTCTCTTTAGGAAAATTTGCAAATCTCCCATGAGTGTTGTCTTCGAACAAAAGAAAATTCTGAGCTAGGACTAATTGGCATACGTCCAAAACATAGCAATAACCGCAATCGTCATTAAGACGACCGCCAGCCGTCCCAACAACTGGAGATTGCGGCGAATAACAAACTTACCCATAATTTCAGGCTTCACCGCCATAGACATCATGATGGCCATGATCGGCACTGCGATGACACCATTAATGACGGCACTGATGAACAGCGCCTTGATGGGATCAACAGAGGTATAACCCAACCCCACCCCTGCAAGGGTCGAGATCACAATAATACTATAAAATCTTTTGGCCATCCGCGGATGCAGTTCCAAGCTTCGATTTTCCCAGTTGAAGGCCTCGGCAATAGCATAGGCAGAAGATCCGGCAAGAACCGGAATCGCCAACAGGCCGGTTCCAATAATTCCAAAACTAAAAAGAAGGAATGCAAATTCGCCGGCGATGGGTCGCAAAGCCCTGGCTGCATCAGCAGACGTTTGAATATTTATGGCCCCTTCATTATGAAGAGTGACCGCTGCAGAAAGAATTATAAAAAAAGCGACAATATTGGAAAAAGCCATCCCAATGTAAGTATCGACTTTAATGCGGTGAAAGTTATGATGCGCTTGCGAAGAAGTCTGCGGCAAAAATCCGCCAGCTTGAAGATGGCGATCCTCGACCTCTTGGCCCGCTTGCCAAAAAAAGAGATAAGGACTGATGGTTGTACCAAAGACCGCGACGACAAGGGAAATATACTGAGAACTCCAACTGAGTTCTGGCCAAAATGTGCGAAGAGCAACGTCCCCCCAAGGAACCTGCACCACAAGAGCTGACGCAACATAGGCCAGCAACACCAATGTCATCCATTTCAAAATACGCACGTAACGACTGTAGGGAATAAAAAGCTGTAGCAATACCGAGAACAACCCAAAGCAAGCCGCATAAATTTTCGGCTCACCACCCATGATAAGATTCAGAGCACCACCCATTGCGGCGACATCGGCGGCAATATTAACGGTATTGGCAAATAAAAGAAGGCCGACAATGGAATAAAGCAGCCATCGAGGATAGTGCTGGCGGATGTTCATGCTCAGCCCTTGCCCGGTGGTTCGACCGATGCGAGCACTGACGATTTGAATCCCCACCATCAAGGGAAATGTAAATAGGACAGTCCAAAGCATGTTCAAACCGAACTGGGCACCAGCCTGTGAATAAGTAGCAATTCCGCTGGGATCATCATCGGCGGCTCCCGTAATCAATCCGGGACCAAGTTTTTTAACCCACGATACGCCATTGCCGTTCTTATCCGTTGCTCTTTTCCCCAAGCTACCCACAATACCTCAAACTTCCTCTACATCGATCTTCTTACACAAGCTGCGAATTTCAGAGAATCCCATCCTTGTTACTAGTAAAGTTCCTCCTTCAATGGAGGAAACACAAATCATTTCCACGTCAAAAAGCAGTTCTCTACATTTTTTATGAACAGCTCAGAGGGAACTCACATGGCTCTGAGTCAACATTTGAAACTCCTCTAGGTTGTCCACCCTTTGACTGAAACACTGCCGAACTACAACGGGCCCTTCTGAGTTCAGACAAGACGTCCCCAATGTCCTTGATTCAAGTGTTGGATCTTTAAAAAATAGCTTATGAAAGATATGAACACCTCCTCCCCCATTCTGTCGTGTCGAGCTCTGACAAAAAAATACCTTATGGGTGAGGTTCTTATCGAGGCCCTTCGTGGGGTGGATCTTGAGCTCTCTCAAGGAGAATTCGTGGTTCTTCTGGGCCCATCAGGAAGCGGTAAATCAACTCTTTTGAATATTCTGGGAGGATTAGACACTCCCACCTCAGGAGTGATTCACTACCGCGATCATATACTCTCTCAAGCCAACGCAAAGGAACTCACTCATTACCGTCGAGACCATGTTGGTTTTGTATTTCAGTTCTACAACTTAATTCCAAATTTGACCGCCCAAGAAAACATTGATCTGGTGACCGATATTTCGGTGAACCCCATGCCCAGCCAAGAAGCTCTGGATCTGGTTGGCTTAAGCGATCGCAAATATTTCTTCCCCTCACAACTCTCCGGAGGGGAACAACAAAGGGTTGCCATTGCCCGAGCTATTGCAAAACGTCCTGATATTTTGCTCTGTGACGAACCCACCGGGGCTCTGGATTTAAAGACTGGAAAAATTGTTTTAGCTGCCATTGAAAAAGTACATCGCGAACTGGGAACCCTTGTGGTGGTGATTACGCACAACTCGGCCATCGCGGGACTTGCAGATCGCGTTCTGTATTTAGGAGATGGACACATCATCAAGGAGCTGCGCAACACAAAAAAAATATCTATACAAGAGGTCTTCTGGTGAATGCCCTTTTTCGAAAGCTCTTAAGAGACTTGAAAAATCTTCGACTGCAAATATTGAGCATGTCGATACTCATCACCTGTGGAGTTGCTGTGCTGGTGGCCTCCTGGAGCTCCTACAACTCTTTGCAAAATGCCAAAGATAGCTATTACGACAAGTATCGCTTTGCTGACATCTTTGCCGAAGTGATCCGTGCACCAAAATCTTTGCTCTCGCGAATCCAGACCCTGCCAGGGGTCGAAGTGGCTGAAGCCCGTATTATTGAAGACACTCTACTTGACTTAACTTCCCAAGCTGAGCCCGCCTTAGGGCGCATTATCTCTTACAACTCCCAATCCCAACTAAATAAAATATATCTTCGGCAGGGACGTCTTCCCGAAGCAAGCACCCCACTTGAGGTCCTTGTTCATGAGAGCTTTGCAAAAGCGCACCATTTAAAGCCAGGAGATTCATTTTTTGCAACTCTCCGCGGACGTAAGGAAAAATTGGTCATCTCCGGAGTCGGGCTGTCCCCCGAATACGTTTATGCTCTCAGTCCGATGGCACCATTTCCTGATGATCTCCATTTCGGCATTCTCTGGATGCCCGAAATGGACCTAGAAAAACTTTCGAACATGCAGGGCGCCTTTAATAGTTTGCTTCTAAAAACCTCAACCGAGACTTCGCTGCCCAACGTGAAAACCCAGCTCGATCAAATACTTTCGCCCTTCGGAGGAATTGGATCTTATGACCGCTCTTTACAGATCAGTCATATGTTTGTTCAAGACGAAATCCATCAGCAAAGGTCAATGTCGACTATCGTCCCTGGCATTTTCATTTTAGTCGCTATTTTTATTCTCTACACAACCATGAGTCGTCTTATAGGACTGCAACGAACTCAAATCGCCACACTCAAAGCCTTGGGATACAGCTCGAGGAAATTGGTTTTCTATTACTGGCGACTCGTCAGCATTATTTTAACTTTGGGGACATTTCCCGCATTGCTCGCGGCTCACTTTATCGGTAAATGGTACGCCCACCTTTACGAACAGTACTTTCGGTTTCCCCATATAAACTTTAATCTTTCGAATAATTCTATAGCACTGGGAATTATAGCGGGGTTCCTTCCAGGATGGGTGGCCTCGACATTAGCCCTTGTGTCGGTTTTTTCTTTAAATCCCGCAGAGGCCATGCGACCACCGAATCCAGCACCCTTTAGCCGAACACTCCTTGAACATTGGCATCTGTTAATACCAAGAAGTATTCAAAGCAAAATGGTATTTCGTAATATTTTGGCCCGGCCTTGGCGATTTGTTCTATCGGTCTTAGGGATTGCCGCTGCCACCGGAATCTTAATTAACGGAAGTTTTTGGTCGGATATTATTGATTTCATGTTCGAACGCCAATTTCACCAAGTCAGTCGTGAGGATTTAGAGGTGCAACTTAGACATCCACGGCATCGAGAAGCCCTTCAGGAAATATCTCGCATTCCGGGCATATACAACATCGAGGGCGCACGCTCTGTGGGAGTGCGTCTGCTGTATAAGAACTTTAAAAAGGAAACCGCCATCCTGACCTCTGAAGCACCCTCAACCATGCGCAGAGTTTTAAATCTGCAAGGAGAAGAAATCCGCATTCCAGATGGACACCTTTTGCTGAGCCGCTACTTCGCCGAAAAAATGCATCTCAAAGTCGGAGACATTGTCACGCTGCAAATTTCTGAAAAAACCACCCCGGAATTCGATGTCCCCGTTGGCGGGTTTGTGGATGACATTGTTGGCGCCACCGTCTATGCTAATAAATCTGATTTACACTTGTGGCTTCATGAAAGCCCCAGCTTTAACACGATTTTCATAAAAGTGGCTCCTGCTCAAGCAGAGAAAGTCTATATCCAGCTCAAACAAATGCCCGAGGTTGCAAGCATCAACATCAAAAAGCTTCTTTATGCTAGCTTTTCTAAAAACCTTTCCGAAATGATTTGGACCTTCACCGTTGTTCTGGTGATTTTCGCCACGATTATTGCGGGGGCTGTACTTTTCAATATGACTCGCATCAGTCTCTCGGAAAAAAGTTGGGAACTGGCCAGCCTCAAAATCATAGGCTTTGAGGTCCCCCAAGTTTTTCGCGTCCTATTCTTAGAACTAGGAATCTGTGTCTTGTGCGCTCTCGGTCCGGGAATCCTCTTGGGATATACCTTGTCATATATCAGCCTAACATGGATCCACACAGAAACCTTCACCTATCCCCTAGTAATTGACATTAAAACTTATGCTCTCGCTGTCATCGTAATCGTAATAACATATTTTATAGCCGGGCTTTTTCTTTACAGAAAAGTGGAGGACCTCAATATGACTGCCGCCCTGAAAGCCAGAGAGTGATCATTCGCCATGAAGATCGATAAATCTTTCACTCCCAAAATTATCTATGGTTCTTTGCTGGTGCTCTTGGCTATCGCGGTCTTTGTTCTGATTCGTCCTAAAAAGATATCTGTAGAAACAGCTTCGGTCATTCGCGGGACCTTCGTGCGTTCTCTGCGTGTCGACGGCACGATGAAAACTAAAAATAAAGTGACGGTCCTAGCCCGGGCGTCTGGTGACCTGGGAGCTGTTGACCTAGAAGTCGGTGACATCATAAAGAAAAACCAAGTGATCACGATTTTAAGATGGGATTTTGCCGACGCCGTAAAAAGTCCCATGACTGGGATCGTTTCCAAAGTCTACCGCGTGTCCGCGGGACCCATCAGCCGAGGAGAGCCGATTATCGACATTATAGATCCGGACAATACAGAGATAGAGTCTGAGGTTCTGACGAATGATGCCGTTGGAATTCCGATGGGCAGCATCGTAAAAATTTCTGGCTCCGGAATGAATGAGACCCTGAAAGGCCATATTATCAGGATCAGCCGCGCAGGTTTTAAAAAGATTTCTGCTCTAGGAATCGAAGAAGAAAAAACTCTCGTTTACACCGCCATTGACTCCCCCCAAAAAAGCCTCGGTGATATCTTTCACGTTGATCTCGACATTACGCTTTCGGAGGATCCCCATGTGTTGATTGTTCCGCTGGGTGCGCTTTTTAAGAACAAAAACCAATGGGCCGTCTACACTATTCGCAAAAATAAGGCGACTCTCAGAAACATTGAACTTTCAAAGAAGAACGACACTCAAGCGCTCATCACGGGTGGCTTACAGGAAGGTGAAGCCGTGATTCTATTCCCTGGCGATCAAATATCCGAAGGAACTCCGGTTAAAGTCATACAGAAAAACCCCTGACGGATACTTCTAAGCTCCGATATTGTACTATAACAACAAGATCCATGAGCTTGCGCAGATCAAAACAAATTCCATTGAGTCCGTCCGGTTTTGGTTGAAAATACTATCAATATCTTAATAGGAATCGGACATGAAAATGCGAAGCGTATTTCTTATATCAGTCTCCCTAGGTTTCACGTCCTTTGCTTACGCAAAGGACGTTTTTCTGGACGTCAGAACGCCGCAAGAGTTCCAGCAGGATCACATCCCTGAAGCGATCAATATCGACGTTTTAAACAGCAACTTCAAAACAGAAGTTGCCAAGCTAAATCATGACGACAGTTATAAGGTTTATTGCCGCACGGGCCGACGGTCCGGGCAAGCCATCGCTATTATGAAAGATCTCAAATTCAAACATCTTGAGAATCTGGGAGGACTGGAAGACGCCAAACAGTTCCTCAGCAAATCTCCAGCATTAGAAAAATAACAAAGCCGTTGTCAGGAGAATCCATGACTAAAGAATCACTTCTTATCGCAGATGACCTTGCAGAAAGGTCCGTCAAAGGCCGTCTTCGTTCGCGTCTTATGCGCGACAATGCGATAGAGTTTGCAAAAAAAATGAATCTTACTG
>JBJTMR010000056.1:0-28499 GCA_046070625.1 Bdellovibrio sp.
ATGTCTTTGCGCTTTATCACTGAAAAAGGCCAAGGCACGACGGCTGACGCGATCAAAGCTATTAAATATGCAGTCGATAACGGCGCGAAGGTTCTGAGCAATTCTTGGGGTTCTGAAGGTGAAGACCCTTCAGAGGGCACAGAGAATAAAGCCCTGCGTGATGCCATTCAATATGCACAAGACAAAGGCGTGCTTTTCATCGCGGCAGCTGGAAATGGTCACAAAGGAGTGGGTTATGATAATGATTCTGACTCTGCTCCCGCTTACCCAGCCAGCTATACGAATGAAAACATCGTGTCTGTAGCGGCTATTGATTCTCGTGATAAGTTGGGCTCTTTCTCGAACTGGGGTCTGCGCTCTGTAGACATTGGCGCTCCAGGCGTGGCGGTGTTCTCTACAATGGTTGGCAACAACTATTCGGATGTGGTTATCGACAAATTCGGTTTCAAAGCCACTTGGGATGGAACATCCATGGCGACTCCTCATGTTGCCGGCGCCGCAGCTTTGTACTGGTCGGCTCACCCGGAAAAAACATGGCAGGACGTTAAGGCGGCTTTGTTGGGATCTGCGAAAAAAATTGATGCCCTTAACAACAAAACAGTCTCTGGTGGAAAATTGGACGTCGGCGCATTGTTGAAATTCTAATTCATCACTAAAAATGAAAACTAAAAAGGGAGCCCACAAGGCTCCCTTTTTTTTGCCCAATATCCTTTTGATATCTCTGTATATCTTTAAATGCCAATTAACAGTGATCCTTTGCGGAAACTTAATTTGTAAAAAGCCCTCTTTCCTCAAACAGTATTAAGACGACTATCTACCACTCCAGAGAAAGGGATTCCTCAATGCGTCTTCTTACTTCTGCACTCGTGCTCATTTTTGCGACCTCTGTGGCTCACGCTGAAAAATTCACTATCGATCCTTCTCACACTGGAGTTCAATTCCAAGTGCCCCATTTAGTTGTTTCCAAAGTGAAAGGGCGTTTTGATAAATTCGAAGGTAGTTTTGATTTCGATGAAAAAACCATGAAGCTGGATAACGTCATGGTTACCATTCATACCGATTCCGTGAACACCAACCAAGCGGATCGCGATAAGGACTTACGCAGCCCGAACTTTCTGGAAGTGACAAAGTATCCAAAAATTGAGTTTAAAAGCACGAAGACAATCTATGAAAAAGATAAGCCCAAAAAAGTCGAAGGCAACCTGACCATCCACGGGGTCACAAAAAAAGTGACTCTGGATATTAACTACAATGGTGCAGTCACTGACCCCTGGAAAAATCGTCGCGTGGCCTTCGATGCGGAAACAAAAATCAACCGCAAGGACTTTGATCTTAAGTGGAATCAAGCACTGGAAACCGGCGGCTTTGTTGTCGGCGATGAAGTAAAAATTTCGATTGAAGGTGAAGCTATCGCTGCCACTAAAAAATAGGATGCCTGAATGAAATATCAATCGTCCGCATACAAAGTGGGAACTGGCCTTCGCTCTTCCCACTATTCCTATTTAGAGCAAAGACCTGCCACCGAGGCCTCGTGGTTTGAAGCCGCGTCCGAAGAGTATCTCGATACACGCGGGCGCCCCTTTGAAATCCTTAAAATGATTCGCCACGATTATCCAGTGGCTTTTCACGGGCTTGGCCTGAATCTGGGATGCATCGACGGAGTTCGCACGGATTACCTCCGGAAGCTCCATGATCTCACAGAGCAAATCGAACCCTTCATGATCTCAGACCATATCGGCTGGACCGGGTATCGGGATCATAATATGCATGATCTTCTTCCCCTGCCACTGACTCAAGAAAGTTTACAAATCCTTAGCGACAACATCGATCTTGCGCAAAGCCATCTGAAAACAACCTTGTTGGTGGAAAACGTTTCGACTTATTTGAACTATCGCCACAACGAAATGACTGAATGGGACTTCTTAGCAGAGCTCTCTCGACAAACTGGTTGCGGTCTCCTTCTGGATTTAAGCAGCGTTTATGTGAATTCTCAGAACTATGGATACAATCCAAAAATGTTTTTGGATCACCTTCCTATGGAGCAGGTAAAGCAAGTTCATCTGGGGGGGCCCACAAATCACGGAAACTTTTTCGTGAATACTCGCGCCCACGAAATTCCGGACCCCGTATGGGACTTATTAAAACATATCGCAGGCAAAGTTCGCCATTTGCCCATCGCTATTGAGCGTGATGTGAATATTCCTGCCTTCAATGATCTAGAAATGGAAATCATCAAAGCCTCTTTTATTTTGGAGAATTCCTATGAAAATGAACGACGTGCAGAATCTTTTTAAGACCAGCTCAACCTCTGACGAAATCGAGTCGACCCTTTTTTCACAGCTTCAGCCCGCAGGGCGCCTTTCCATTGAACAAGCTTTTGAATTTTATCATAAGGGTTACGTCCATCGACTCACGAAGGTTCTGAGTGAAACATTTGAATCCGTTCACCGGGTTGTGGGCCACGAACAATTTAACAACCTTTGTGCTCAATATATCGAAAGCCACCCATCAACATCCTACCATCTAAATGGTTACGGCCATCTTTTTCCTCAGTTTCTTGTGACCACTGCGATAAGTAAAGAATGGCCCTTCATTGAGGACCTCGCGCACTTTGAATGGGTTTTAAAGGACCTTTCCAACGCCCCAACACCGGACCCTTTGCCAGCTGAGCTCATTCAAGAGCTGCTTGGTAACGACGATTTTAAGGTTAGCTTCGTCGATGCGATGAGAATCTTTCAAAGCCACTATACTTTGCAAGGGATCTGGAGATCTCGAGACGAGGCTCTTTTCACCTTGAAGAACTTCCAATGGAACCAGCCAGAAAGTCTCTTGCTCTTCAAAAAAGAGGACCGCATCCACATCGCCTCTTTGGACCCGATCGATGCCGAAATTCTTCTGGAACTGCAAGACGGTCGGAGCGTCTCCGAAGCCCTCGCCGACTTCGCAGGTCTGATGTCTCCACAAAAAACCACAAAGCTTTTTCAGCTTATGATGAAAGCGGGAATTATCGATGATATTTCTGTCTGGACGTAAATGAAAATAGTACGGACATACTTTTGGTAGCAACCGTATGTCCGTACCGTTGGAACTACATTCGAGCGCCGCTATTCATGATGTTGTTGGCGCGAGAAAGCTCTTGAGGTGTGCCCTTCATTCTTACTGTCATTCCAGCCATTCCTCGGGTCGTTTCCGCGCAATAGCGGCAGGCTTCTGCGCAACGAACCATGACGGGCTCATCTTGGTACTTCTCGCAAAGCTCGGCACAGGTCGTAGCCAATTCAAACGCAAGCCCGCAACTTTGATTATGAAACTCTAAATCCAAAAGCATCATCTTAGAGGAAAGTTGGCAGACATCGGCGCACATTTGTAAAACGGCGATGTGTCTCCCCTGCGCTCCCGATACTTTTTGATTTAAACAAAAATGCAGAGCTTCCCAACACGCTTTGGAGCAGCTCATACAAGCTTTAATACATTTTGCAGTCTCACTATCTTGCATTTGAATAGGTGCCATAAATTCCTCCTAGACGAGATGACGGATAACTTCATCATCTTCTAGTCTATAGGAAATACCACCGAACAAGATCAAACTGTTAGATTGCATCTCTTAAGACTGCTTAAACGCATTCCGCCCACTACACTAAGCGCTTTAGCAAAGCATTCAAGCCTTCGCGTTCAGATTCAGAAATCTGACCCCAGAATTCCTGCACTCGTGGATACCACAAAGGCATAATTTCTTTCAAAACGTCCTGCCCCTTTTGAGTGATCTTGATCACATAAGAACGGCCATCTTTTTCATGAGCATGGCGAGACAACAATTCTGCCTTCTCCAGATTATTCAGCAAACCAGAAATCGTCGCCTGAGTGACGCCTGCTTTGCTCGCTAATTCAGACGGCAGCATTCCCTCGGGAGTATTCTTCAACATATACAGCAGCGTAAAACGCCCACTGGATAAGCTGTAGTTCGCCAAAACACTGTCAAAATGATTTTCCATCTCTGTAGCCACTTTCATGAACAGAAGATTTGAATAAAGCACACCAGCGTCCAAGTTCGGCAATAATTCCGATGCACTCATCTGAAGTTCTTCTTGCGTCGGAAGCTCTTGAATAAATAATTTTGCCATACCTGTATCTCCTTATTAAGAATCGAGTTTCCAGTCACGGGATGTAATTAAACGAGCTCCCCGTTTGGAAAACATATAACTCCATGTCCATTCAGCCATAACGGCCAATCTGTTTTTAAAACCAATTAAATAAAAAATATGAATAAATAGCCAGGCGATCCATGCCAAAAATCCACTCATGCGCAGTTGCCCATATTGGGAAATCGCTTTGCGCTTCCCAATCGTGGCCATCTGCCCTTTATCCAAATATTGAAACGCTTTGCGGGGTTTGCCACGGAGACTTTTCAAAATGGTCGCTGCCGTAAAGCGGCCGGCCTGCATAGCCGCAGGGGCAAGACCTGGCAGTGTTTTACTGTCGCCCAGATCCAGATGTGCCATATCTCCAATCACGAAAACATTTTCATGATTCGGTATGGAAAAGTCTTTATTCACTATCACACGGCCAGCTTTATCCGTTTCAGGCTTGGGCAAAATATCAATTTTTGCAGCCTGAACACCCGCCGCCCAAAAGACACTGCGAGCGGGAGTGAAATCACCGTTCACCACCACTCCATCGCCATCAATCTTTTCAACTCTGGAGTTCAAACGGACGGTGACACCTAATTCACGTAAATCATCTGTCGCATGTTGAGAGAGTTTAAGATCAAAGGAGGCCAGAATACGCGGCCCCGCTTCCACCAAAGTCACCTGGGCTTTGGCCGGATTAATACGCTTAAAATCTTTTACCAAAACAGTTCTGGCGATATCAGCGATGGCGCCTGCTAACTCAACTCCGGTCGGCCCTCCGCCCACCACGACAAAGTTCAGTAAAGCATCTTGCTTCATCGGATCTAATTCGTTTTCTGCTTGCTCAAATGCCGACAGAATTCGTCGACGGATTTCCGTTGCTTGCTCCACGGATTTTAAACCCGGAGCATGTTCTTCCCATTGAGAGTTTCCGAAATAACTGTGCTGAGCCCCGCAAGCCAATACTAGATAGTCATAAGACAATTCGTGTCCGTCAATCTGGGCAAACTTCCCATCAAGATTCACAGATTGAACCTTCCCCAGATGGACATTCACGTTTTCAGCATTGGAAAACTGCGCGCGAATAGGGACCGCGATATCCGAGGGATTTAATCCCGCCGTCGCGACCTGATATAAAAGTGGTTGGAAAAGATGGTGGTTCCGTCTGTCGACCAGAACCACCTGAATTTCTGTCTTGTTGGCGAGAGCCTTCGCTGTCGCCAAGCCGGCGAACCCGCCGCCGACTATTAAAACAACTTTTCTGTCTTTACTTGCTTGGAGCTGGAGCTGCATAACTGCCTGCCTCTTGCGCAGAGCCGTCAGCTTTTACTTCGTGATGGCTATCCGCTTTTGCTGAAGTAAACTTCGCGCCAAGCTTGTTCGCCCAAATTCTGAAACGATCCACGTAAGTAAATACCGCCGGAACCACGATCAAAGTTAAGATTGTTGATGAAATCATACCACCAATGATCGCCACCCCCATCGCTGTACGCGTTTTTGATGCCGCATTCATACCGATCGCAACCGGCAAAGTACCGGCGATCAAGGCAAAGGACGTCATCAAGATGGGACGGAGACGAGTTTTACCCGCTTGAACCAAGGCTTCCGCACGGGATTTTCCTTCAGCCATCAATTGGTTGGTTGTGTCGACCAGAAGAATACCGTTTTTACCGGCAACCCCAATCAACATGAAGAAACCAAATATCGCGAACAAGGAAAGAACTTCGTTAGCAATGTACAATCCGAAGAAAGCACCGCAAAGAGCCAAGGGCAAAGCCACCATGATAGTGATTGGCGTGATAAAAGACTCGTAAAGGCTGGCGAGAATCAAGTAGATAAACATGATCGCAAATCCCAAAGCCATCACTGTTGAACCCACAAGTTCTTGCATGTTCTCGGCGTCACCACCGAAATTGTAGCGCACACTTGATGGGAACTTCGTATCGCCTTCACTCATCAACTTAACCGCGTCACTGACCACATCACTCAAACCAACACCCGGCGCTAGACCCGCGGTGATCTGGATATAACGACCACGGTCCATACGCTCGATAGAGGCCGGGCCGGAGGTCAATTCGCCTGTGGCTACGTCATTCAAACGTACTAGTTTACGATTTACGTTTGGAACATAGACTTCGTTGAAGGTTTTCTTCAAGTCACGTTGATCATCTTGCAGACGAACACGCACTTCATACTCACGGCCTTTTTCACGGAATTTGGCCGGAGTCATACCCTCGACCTGCGCGCGCAATTCCGCACCCATGGTTTTGGTATTGATACCGTATGCTTTTGCAGCACCTGGTTTTAAATAAACCTGCAACTCAGGTTTACCCGGGCGATAGTTCGAGTTGATATCTTTAAAGCGAGGATCTTTTTTCAAAGTATCAATCAACTTTACAGCAGATGTTTCAAGATCTTTAGCGTCTGGAGAAATGATATTCAAAACGAACGGCTGCTGAGCCATACCACCCGTCGCATCGTACTTTTTAACAACTGGAGTCGCAAAGGCGAAATCTTTCAAATCACCGCGCAGACGATCACGGAATTTCTCTGTCGTGATACCACGCTCTTTGTCGCCTTTAAGACGGACATAGAACTCTGCCTTATTCGCTTCACCATAGACATTACCAACAACCATTGTTGTATAGACAACTTCTTTCTGTGCATGAAGAACAGCATCAACGTCTTTAGCGACCTTATGCATACCATCTAAGCTGGTCCCGGGCTCCATTTCCAACGTCACGGTGATTTCACCAGAGTCATCGTCCGTAATAAAGGCACCTGGCACGTGGCGAACAGTATAAATAGACAATGCGAACACAACCAACGTTGCCGCAATCGTCATCACCGGATGGCGAAGTGTAATACGAAGGAATTTTTCATACACATTTTCAAGCATCGTCTGGAAGCGGTCAAAACCTCTGACCAAACGACCCAATGTCATACCATAGATAGTTTTCTTTTCAGCTTCACTATGGATATCGTGATGTCCTGAACCACCGAAGTAAGCTGTCAGCATCGGAATAATCGTCATGGCGACAAACCACGAAATGATCATCGAAAACACAACCGTGAAACCGAACTGCTTCAAGAACTGACCAATTGTACCCGACATCGTACCTACTGGCACGAATACCGCGATGACCACCAAAGAGATCGCCATAACGGCCATTTGAATCTCTGTTGTGCCTTTTTCCGCAGCGACTATTGAGTTTTCACCCAATTGCATACGGCGATAGATGTTTTCCACGACCACGATCGCGTCATCCACCAGAAGGCCCACCGCCAACGTCAAAGCCAACATAGAAACGATGTTCAAAGAAAATCCGGCGAGCTTCATCAACATGAAGGCACCGATCAAGGACACGGGCAAAGAAACGGCCGTAATAACCGTCGTTCTAGCACTTCCTAAGAAGAAGAATACCGTAATAACCGTCAAAATGATCGCGATGATGATTGTCTCATTCACATCATACAAATTGTCTTTAATTTTTTGAGATGCATTAGTCACAAGTTTGATCTCTGGAGCGCCTTCCAATTTGGAAAGCTCCAATTTGATCTTATCCATTTGTTTGATCACGTCATCAGCAACACGAACAGTGTTCGAACCCGATTGACGATAAACTTGTAAGAAGATCGCTTTTTTCCCATCAACAAAGGCACGAGATTTTTCATCCTCTACCGTATCGATTACTTTACCTAAATCGGAAACACGTGTTGGAACTTCATTTCCGTAAAGATTGACTAGGGTATCAGCGACATCCTGAGTGTTACGGAACTCGCCCAAACCACGGAATACAAGCTCTTTGCCACCCTGACTGACTTTACCAGACGGGATATTTTCTCCCATGGCGCCGACCTGAGCTGCTGCTTGAGAAACAGAGATCTCGCGATTTTTCAGTTTGTTACGATCCAAAAGAACATGGATTTCTCTTTTACGTCCACCCAGGATCTCGATAGCACCCACGTTGTTTACTTGTTCCAAACGTGGTTTTACAGTCTGATCGGCAATGTCATACAAGGCCGCATCGGACATATTCGTTTTGGCGACCAACGACAACATCAAGATCGGAGTGTCTGATGGGTCGAACTTTTTAATGACTGGATCATCAACTTCATCCGGCAACTTGGGCTTGGCGATGTTTACTTTATCGCGGACCTGTTGCTCAGCGTACTTAGCATCCACAGAAGAAATGAACTCAACGATAACTTGAGACACACCTTCCATGTTTTTAGATGTCATACGTTTAATACCAGAAATGGTACTGACTTCGTCCTCAATGGGACGGCTGACCAAGGTTTCAATCTCTGCGGGACCGGCACCACGATAGGTCGTTTGCACAGTCACTACGGGAACTGAAACGTCTGGGAATAAATCCACGCTCATGGATTTGTAACATGCCCAACCCACTACAACGATGGCGATGGTCACGCAGGTCATGAAAATGGGTCTGCTAATGGAAATCTTAGGTAAGCTCATAGTTATTTTGCTCCCTGAACAGAGGCTTGATAGAGATTAATTTTAGTTTGCAATGCCAAAATATTTGCTGCAGATTTCACGCGATTTGAAGCCGCCGTCGTATAGTCTTGTTCAAACAACAACACTTGATAAGTTGTCGTACGCCCTTGACGAAGACGAGTTCTTTCGACTTCTAGCTTTGTTTTTTGTGCATCTTCAATACGACCCAAAAGAGTCAAATTGTTACGTGCATCCGTAAGATTTTTAGACAAAGCAATCCAGTCTTGTTCTTGAGAATACAAAGCATACTGACGATTGTACTCTGCCGCCATCACGGCTTTGGTTGCCCCTGCTTTAGTATCTGAAGCGGCACCAAAGTTTAATGGCATATTAAAGCGCACACCCACGTATTGTGTATCCGTGTCAGTGTAACCAGCATTTTTCATCGCTTCACTTTGTTCTTTGTCACGACCATTGAAGGCATAAGTTCCATAAACATCCAAAGTGGGACGATTACGTTCTTTGACGACTTGGGCGTTTGCCTTCGCAGACAACAATTGTGCTTCCGTCGCTTTAACATCGAAGCGCTCTCCCGGGCGATTTTGAGGAACTGTCAATTTTTCAAGAGCCGCGTAATTAACACTCTCTAAAGAATCCACCGGAGCATCGGCATCGCGATTCAAATATTTATTGAATGAGTGTAAAGCATCTTTCAATTCATTTTGAGCCACTTGGAGTTCCAAGGTTCTGGCTTCAACCAAGGCGCGCGCCTGAACGACGTCAGCTTGTTCACCCAAGTTCATGGATTTCTTTTTGCCCACGTAGTCCAGGATATTTTGCGCCGCTTTTAATGCGGTTTCTTGAATCTTAACAACATCATTCCACGCCGAAAGCTTCCAGTATGCGGCTTCCGCTTCCGCTAAAAATCCAACTGTTTGTGCTGATGTATTAAATTGTTCAGCGGTGCTTGCCTGACGAGTGAGTTCTTCATTGGCTTGAGCCGTACGACCAAACCCACCACCCCACAATGGCATAGAAAGTTCCACTTTAGGCTGAGCATCCCAATATTCCGGCATTGTGATTGCTGTGCCTGCATTGTCGAATTTGGTTTTTGTCAGGTTGTAATAAAGTTTCCCTTGAAGACCGAAACTGAACTGCTGACTCACGCCAAGACTGTAGGCCTCAGTATTTACTCGGTCATACATCCTAGGTTGACTAGGTTTTGCGTCATGCCCAATTTGTGCTTCTGCAAACAACTTTGGAGTAAAAACCAGGTCCGCTTCGCGTGATTTCAAAGCCGCACCTTCAGCTTGCGCAGCGGAACCTTTATAGCCCGAACTGTCTGCCTTCACTTTATCTAAATATTCATTCAACGAGATCGCTTGCGCTTGAACACCAGCAAAGCTCAATACCGCAGCTAAGGCGAGCTTTGTAGTGCTAAGGGTGCTTCGAGCGTTCATCATGTAACTCTCCTAATGTTTACAAATAATAAGTAATCGCTTACATACTTACTATTACGGCATTTTTTATAAGTACTCAAGCAATTACTTACTTGTGATTCAAGAAGTTTTATGATACATTTATTATTAACAAGTATTTTCGTGTACTTACGTGTTTTTTGAGGGGTTAATTTATGGATGAGACATCTCGACAAAATATAGAGCATGACGACACTACGTCCCGAACTCGACCAAAAAAGCGAGACAGATCCGCATCTGAGGAACGCCTGTTGAATGCGGCTGAAGAAGTGTTCGCAAAGCATGGCTTTAAAGGTGCCACCACCCGAATGATCGCAGATAAAGCGAAGGTCAACGAGTCGTTGATCGGACGTTATTTTGACGGAAAAATGGGGCTGCTGTTCTCTTTGATTGAACGACATATTAGCGAGCTCCCAAGCGAAAAACTTAAGTACCCCGTACAGGCGACTGTTCGCGAAGAACTTAGGTGCATGATTGATTCTCTCTTTAATGAGCATTGCCATAAGAACGAAGAATTTTTCAAAATTGTTCTTTCTCAATGCCTCGTTGATCCAAAATTTCTTAAGCGCATTCGCGAAGTTGTTCCGATGAAAATTCATCCTGAATTAAAAGGCCGCCTTGAAGAATTGCAAAAAAAGAACAAGATTCGAAAAGACATCAACATCGATCACTTCATTGATAGCCTGGATACGTTTTTCCATGGTTCGATGCTTTTCGATAAAATTCTTATGGGCAGAAATCCCGAGACACTGAAAGCCACTTTGCATTTTACTGCCGAAGTTTACGCTCGCTCTATAGAAGTTTAATTATCACCCCCCTCCCCGGGGGTGATGTTTCTGTTTACTCCTGGCGGAATGATCTCTTCACCCATCAATTTTTGATCTTCGGGATATTGGCGCGAGTACAGCATTAAATCCTTGTGAAATGACAACACAATACTTCCACCTTGAAGCGTGTTCAAAAGATACGGCAAGGCCTCAAGCCCCACTGCAAAGCAACCCTGACTCCATCCCAACCGGCCATTTTTTGAAATGAAATCATCGCTGACATACTTCGCACCATGCATGACGATCAGGCGATTCCGAGCATTGTTATTGGAACGATCGATACCTTCTAGATAAAGTGACGGGCCATTTTTCGAACTGTTATAAGACCCTTTGGCATAATAAAACCCCAGCGAACTTTTCCACGAGTCCATTTGGTTCGAAAAGCTACGGGACTCCAAAACTCCCGAACGAATTCCGTGGGCCACATAGAATCGCTCAATAAGCCCTGTATCGAAGTTTATCAGATACAATCGCTTCAATGTTGAGATCTGGGAGTAATCCACGATCACGGCGGTCGTGGTATTCGGAATTCGCCCTTGATTGTAATCGAACATACGAAAGAGTAGATCGACTGCCTCTTCAGGCATTTGCTGGCGCAACAAAGCTTGGTAAAGATTTTCCCCTGATTTAATTCGACGATCAAACATCGAAGTGCCACTCAAACCAGTGACACTATAAAAAACGCAAAGGAGGAGAACTATATTTCTAAGTTCCTTCATTCCTCCAGACTCTCGCAGAAGCCCAGCTCTCTGCAAATTACGAATCAGAAAGTTTTTTACTCTTTCTTTTTGATTGCTCCCATATAGGAATACTGCCAAGGCCTGAACGCCAACAAAACCCCGGTCTCCGCCGAGGGAACGTTATGTTCACTATCAAACTTTGAGTCTTCCTGCATTTCAATCATCAGACGCTCAAGCTTTCCCTTATATTTTGCCAACGTCGCCGGACCGATTTTTAACAAGGTAAAGCGAATATAGTCTTCCGGGCGGAAATCATAGGTTAGGTAGTTTGTTTTGGTTTGCTCAAACAAAGCTTTGCCCACGGGCCCATCACGACGGAAACGCAAGAAACCATGTCGTTTGATTTTCACTTTATCACGAGGATGCAACTCAATCAGATTAAGACGATCCAATTGAAAGAGATACTTTTGGGCTTCCGCTCTGGAAAGTTGATATTCTTTTTCAATTCGCTGTGGAGTGCGCTCATCAAGAAGCATCATGAAGTAATGCAGAAGTCGCGCGTTTTCTGCCAGCGCATTTTCCTGTTCATCAGTCAGAAAGAAAAATTGATTGGCATCTTCCAGATTAGCAGACTTTACGACCTCAGAGAAACTTAGGTCGGCCACGCGACAAATTTCTTCCAAGCGCTCGAGGCTTAAGCTCTTGCTGGAAAGAATTCGCTTCACGCTGGATTCGCTCAAACCCAGGGCCTTGGCCAAATCACGATACAGAATATTCTTCGCTTTTAACGAGCGTTTTAAAGCAGATAAGAATTGGTCAATTTGCGACATATCAGCCTCCAAAACCAGGGTATTACATTTTAGTACTCTTCGCAAGGGTATTGAATAACGAAACCAAAGAACCGATTCTGTCTTTAGTACACAGGAGGTTTCTATGCAGATCTTAAGAGCCCTGATCGCCCACCTAGTATCAGAAAGACGCTTTTTCTATACATGGGAGCAACAAGAATTCGAACGACGCCGAGAGCAACAATGGCGAGTTGCCCAATTCTCTTGTCGATCCCTTAAGGATTAACTAGAGTGTCCCGCAATGCAGTCTTCGGAAAACAATCTTCTTTTTAAGCGTCCCCTTTGGTTCTACATCAAAAACAACCCCCGCGCCTTTACGCTCGGGATGTTATTTTTATTTTTAACAAATGCCCTGGATGGCATGTATCCACTCATCATGAAAAAGGCCATTGACCAAATCGAGGCCCAGGTTCAACTCAGCGATATTGGCAAAACTTGCGCAATCTTTTTTGCCGTCATGCTCAGTCTGGCCGTCACTCGCTTGGGCTGGAGAGCTTTCTTCGGCAAGTTCCATACCTATGCCGCTGAAAATATCCGTCAAAAGATTTTCCACCACATGACTTCTTTGGGACCCAATTTCTTCCACAAAAATCAGGTGGGCGAACTGATGAGCCTTTTGACGAACGACGTTCAGTCTTTCCGTCAAGCGATTGGGCCTGGGTTGTTGATTCTTGCGGATGGCATCATCATCATCGCCGTCGTCTTACCCATCATGATTTCTATGAATTGGACTTGGACCTGGAAGACTTTGATCTTCTTGCCTCTTGTTCCTTTTCTTATTTGGAAGGTCATGAAACTGATCCATCTGAATTACAAAATCCAGCAGGATCGCTTTTCCGAACTTACCGGGGTCGCTCAAGAAACCGTGGGTGGAATCCGCGTGATCAAAAGCTTTTCCCAAGAAGACAATCGCACTAAACTTTTCAATGGCGTCAGCGCTGCCTTTGAAAAAGCCTGCAACAAAGTCGCGCGCGTTGATGCGTTCTTTATTCCAGTGATGGAATTCGGCGTCACCTCTGGCTCTGTCATTTTGTTGTTTGTCGCAAAGGACGATTTGTATTCCGGGGCTGTGACGATCGGAACCTTCGTGGCCTTCCATCGTTATATTCAAAAGATGGTTTGGCCGATGACCGCTTTGGGCATGGGATTTTCCTTCTTCCAAAAAGGTTATGCGTCGTTTGATCGCATCAAAGATGTTTTGCAAACCGAAACAGATATTCCTGACACCGGGAATATTGAAATCTCTAAGTTCGAAACATTGGAATTTAAAAACGTTTCCTTCAAACATAAAAATGGCTCCGTTTACGTCCTCAAGAATGTTTCTTTCAGCCTGAAGGCCGGCGAAAGCCTTGGGATCATGGGCCCCGTGGGTGCCGGCAAAACAACTCTTTTGCACTTACTGACGCGCCTCTACCCACTTGAAGAAGGCCAAATTCTGGTGAATGGTCATCCGATCGAAGACATCACTCAAGAATCCTTACGCCGTACATTCTTGTTAGTCCCTCAAGAGGCCTTCTTATTTAGCGAAAGCATCTCTGATAACGTCAGCTTTGGCTTACCAGAACGTGCCTCTGACCATGAAATTCAGCGCATGACAGAAACCGTGGACTTGGTGAATGAGGTTCAGGCTCTGCCTCACAAATTCGATTCGCAGTTAGGTGAACGTGGCGTGAACCTGTCCGGTGGTCAAAAACAACGCCTGACCATCGCCCGTGGCTTGATTATGAAAACTCCCGTGTTGATCTTGGACGATTCGTTAAGTGCGGTTGATACGCGCACTGAAAAAGCGATCGAAGCCGAGCTCTCAAAAAACACGGGGTCCTTTAGCCGCATTATCGTGGCCCATCGTTTGTCGTCTTTAAAAACTGTCGATCGCTTGCTTATATTACGTGATGGCCAAGTCGAAGCGCTGGGGACTTATCAAGAAGTTCTGGGTGTCAGTCCGACGTTCCAAAAAATTGTACAAATTCAAGGACAGGAGCACCACCATGAGTAACGACAACTTCATGAATGAAGACCTGGTTAAAACAAAAGTCACTTATGGTGTTCTCTTCAGAAAATTATGGCCTTATGCCCGCCGCGAAAGACTTCTTCTGGTTCTGGCAATTCTTGCTGTGACCGGTGGAGCCATTGTTTCCCGTTTGGTTCCGGCTCTGATTGGTTACGCCATTGATCATGGCATCAAAGGACAGAACTATGGTCTTTTTGCTAAAGTGGCCTATATCTATTTAGGACTTGAAATCCTGCGTTCGTGTTTTTCCTTTTCGAACGTCTATCTGTTTCAGCTTTTCGGGAATCGCATGCTGTACCACTTGCGCGAAGATTTGATGAATCATGTGCAGCGTCTGCCATTGCAGTTTTTCAATAAGACCCCAACGGGTCGTATCGTCACACGCTTGACGAATGACGTTGCCGCTTTGGGCGAGCTGTTCACCGAGGGAGTGATCTCCGTCTTTACTCAGTTCGTTATTATTTGTTCAGTGATTGTGGCGTTGGCTGTGATTTCTTGGAAGCTAACGTTAGTTTCATTGATTTTGGCGCCCGTTTTTATTGGTGCCTCTTTTTATCTTTCTAATAAAATTCGTGAAATTTTACGGGAACAAAAAAAGAAATTATCAACCATCAATGCCTTCCTGGCTGAAAATCTTAACGGTATTAAGGTTGTGCAGTTGTACAATCGGGTTCGCAAGAATCGCGACAAGTTCACGAAGCTTTCCACAGAATATCGCGACATCAACATGCGCTCTATCTATGCTTACGCTTTCATGCAGCCGATCATGAACTTGTTCAATGCGGTGACTATCACATCAGCCCTGTATTTCGGGGGACTGCTGAGCGAACAAAAAGCGATCGCTATCGGAGCCTTGGTCGCATTTCTGATGAACATTCAGGACTTTATCCCTCCCTTGCGTGAAATTTTGGAAAAATACCAACAGTTCCAAAACTCCCTGACCAGCGCAGAGCGTATTTTCACGTTGATGGATGAGCCCAAAGAATTCGAGCTCGAACACCTGCAACAGCCGGAAGTGGTGCGCGGTGACCTGGAAATTCGTAATCTGAACTTCCGCTATGAGGAAAACCTGCCCTACGTGCTGAAAAACGTAAATCTGAACTTTAAACATGGTGAATCGATTGCCTTGGTTGGAAGAACAGGCTCTGGCAAATCGACGTTTATTTCTTTGCTCCAAAGATTTTATGATGCTCCGGAAAAAACGGTCTTTCTGGATGGCATTGCTATTGAACGCATTGCGCGCGAAGAGATTCGCCATCATGTCGGCGTAGTCCAACAGGATAACTTTATTTTCAGAGGAACCATTCGCGCTAACATTGGCCTTGGTGACCCTAAAATCACAGAGGAACAAATCCTCAGAGCCTGTGTGAAAACAGGCTATATGGGCTTATTGAACCGCACAGGACGTACCCTGGAAAGCCCCGTTGATGAAAGAGGCGCGAATCTTTCCGTCGGTGAACGCCAGTTGATCGCCTTTGCTCGTATTCTGGCATTCAACCCGGATATTTTGATCTTAGATGAGGCGACTGCAAATATTGACTCTGAAAGTGAGCACATCATCCAGGAAGCGACCAAAGAAATCACAAAGGGTCGCACCAGCATTATCATCGCCCATCGTCTATCGACAATTCAGCAATGCGATCGAATCGTGGTTCTGAATCAGGGCGAGGTTGCTGAGGTCGGCTCTCATGAAGAACTCATGAAAGCCCAAGGACTCTATTATCAGTTTGCTTCTGCAGGTTTGAAATCCACCGTAATGGAGGCATCTGCCGCAGGAATCACGGAGCCATAGAAACGGATCGCATTCTTATCTGCCAAATAGCTCCATCCATTGGTGGTGCTATTTGGAATAGTCACACCATTGATCTTAACGACGATCGAGCTTAAAATCGGCTTCGATGACAATTTATAATCTGTGATTATTTGCACGATGCGAGCTCGGACGTTGGACACCGCCGAAGACAGGTCAGAACTACAGATCGAGTCTTTCGTTCCACCAGAAGTATCGGCCAGCCCGATAAAAGCCAATCCCGCTTCCGCATAATCATTAAAGGTTTTGCATTGGCTAGAGATACTTAAAACACCAATAAAATTAAAAACCCAGGAACGACTGCCATCAACCCAAGGCGCCTTCACACTATCGAGAAAATTCGTATAGTACGTCACCGCGGACGATGATTTACTTTTGTCATCTTCATCTGATAACGCAATAACCACTAACAAGGCGTCATTTCGCAAGAAACCACTGCCTTCATTTGCTTGATAGCTCGAAGATAAAACTGTTTCCATTGACTGCAATCCACGTTCAAGGTCGCTGCCATCCTGCCCGACGACCAGACGCGCCTGCATTAATGCCGTAACATTAGGGGTTCTGGAAGTAAAATAGCGCGGACTTCCAATCATATGCCCGCCCGTTGGGTTGGTTCCACCCATACTGGAGGTGACCACTGCCATATGATAATCCATTTTTAGGGAATTCAACTTTGCCATCATATCGGGGATTTGTTTGCTCAAATCTGATTGATGCTGCTGCATGGAGCTTGAGTTGTCCATGATCCAAAGAATATCGACTTTGTTATTGTAGGTAACACTTTGATTGAAGCTATCGGATGCGGCAGGGAGGTCAAATTTCACATCTTGGCAAGCCGTTAGAAGGCTCACTGCTGCAATTGCCAACCCTGGCAAAATTCTGATTTTCACACAATCCTCCGTACGCGCTCCAACCACAAGTTGGAGCTATCTCACTATGCCACTTTCGTTGTCGTGTAATTCTTGATGCTCTCGCGTACGGACTGACTGAGCGTCGTAAATTTCACACCATATCTAACTGGGTCTGTGCCTTCTGTTCCGGCCTCTTTCACAAACTGTTTGCTCACGATTTGGCAAACAGCATTGAAAGGAGGGACACCATCCCCTGGCTGGAAATGTAAAAACAAAGATTGGCCGGGCTGCAAATGCGGATTATCAATCAAAACACCGGCACCGCCAGCACTGATCTCTAAGGCTTGCCCACGGAATACAGTTTTATTGTTATGAACAATCAAAGACGCGCCATAAGCCGCGCGGGCATGACGTCGACGGAAGAAAATCTCTGCAAGGCCCGTATCACGGGATTCCTGCATCGCTCGGATCTTGTTTGGAAGAAACTCTTCTACTTCGGCAACTCGCAGCCAAGAGGTCATCTTCGCATGCCAAACATAATCGTACTCAAACAAAGTTTTTTCTTGAAGCATTTGTACAACTTCAAGTTGTGAAAATGGGCCGTAGTTATTTCCTTCTTTAAGGATGAACCACTCTTTATCACGAAGATTATTTTCTAAAGGAACCACCGTCGCCGGTTTGTCCGGGCGTGATTTTGGCTTCTGAGATAACTTAGCAGAAAACTCGGGATGCTCCATAAGCATAACCCAGTCCCCTAATGCTTCATCATAGATGTAATCAGTCATTTGATGCTCTTGGGCTTCGATCTTCTTTAGTACAATCTCAAGAGTGTACGGCCCAATATGCGTTCCATTGTTGGATAAATAATACTGCTTTGCCATCTGATCTGTGCTCCTTGTGAATTGTATCGGCGCAAACCAGACCCGACTTAACTGTTGAGAAATAAACATTTTATTTCAACAGCGATAGTCTTTTTTTGTCGAACTTTTAGACAAATTATAGGCGTAATGCACATTAAGAACGGCGTCCAAACTCCGATAGATTACAGCGGAATAAGGACTATTTCAGTTATTCCACATTAAACCGATACATATTTATGGTCTTTGAGCAAAAAAAAGATATGAAAACCAGAAAAACCATTCTGATAGTGGACAACAACTCTGAGCTCGAGCATCTCGTAAAAGAGCCGCTTGTTATGCAGCTGAAAGACTCTGGAGTTTCTCCTATTGTCATTAGGGCAAAAGATGGCGCCGAAGCTGCCATTAAAACCGAAAATCAAAAATTCGATATGGTCTTAATAGATACAGAAGTTCCACGCTTAATGGATGGCGGCTTTGTCTATGGACTTGCGACCTATAAAAATACTCAAGATGCTGAACTTATCGTTATCAGTCAGAAAGAGCTCGGTGATTTACCAGAAGCTCTGCGCGGTTGCCAGTTTTTTAAAAAACCGGTCACGCCAGACGATCTCATCATTGCTATGATGAAGGTTCTAAATTCAGAGCGCCAAGGAGCCCACAGCAAAGATCCGGCGGCTGGTGCCGCCGCTGTTAAATTCGCCGTGGATGTCAGAGTGATCAACGCCATCATCAATGCTACGACGAATGTTCTGGCCCAATTTGGCGTCAGAACTGTCACCATGGGGAAAGCTGGACCAAAGTCTCCTCATGATCCTCTATTAGGCGAAGTCTCTTCGATGATTGAAATTAAGTCTCAAGCGTTCCAAGGCCATCTTTGCATTTCTTTTGATAAAGCAAGTTATCTGGAAGTTGTATCCACCATGTTAATGGAAGAACAAACAGACCTTACCCCCGACAATCAAGACGCCGTCGGCGAAATCAATAATATTATCTTTGGTAATGCGAAAGCAGAGATTTCAAACTACGGAGTTCAGTTGACCGTTCCCAAGGTGATTTTGGGAGCCAATCAAGTGGTAACTTGCCCAAAAGGTTCTGCCGGTATGTTGATTCCTTTTAATACCGGCAAAGGGAATTTCTATATCTCTGTCGTGGCTGTGCCTGTTACAAACCGATAGCTGACATCCACTCTGGAGTCGGCAAAATAAGCTTACGCTCTTTCATGTCGAAAAGTCCGAATATAAAAATCGCTTCACTAGCGACAGAGCCGTCTTCTTTGACCATACGTTGAAGCATGCGACCAATTTTTCCATTATAATCCATCATCTCAGATGTGATCGTGATGGTTTCACGCAGACGGATTTCTTTAAGGAATTTTAAACTAACTTCTAGAATAACCGGCCCCTGCTGACGCTTGTGGATCTCTCTAAATCCAAATCCACGCGGAGTAATCATTTCCCAACGAGCTTCTTCATAAAGAGACAAGTAAGTGGCGTTATTCACATGCCCATAGGAATCAATATGGGTTTCTTTGATTTGCAATTTATAAGAACCGACTTCAGCCATAACAAAATCCTTTACTTCAGGGCCTCACGAATGTGCGCTGATGCTTGATCCAAAGCCCAAACCACCACCGCAATCACTGCGATAATACAACCAACTTCACGCCACATCGCCTGTCCTTGATATTGGATCAACATAGTTCCAATACCACCGCCACCAACTAAGCCAATGACCGTCGCCATGCGCACGTTGATATCCCAACGATAGAGCGTAAATGAAATATACGGCAGAACGACTTGAGGAACAATCGCATACCAAATGGTTTGCAGTTTATTAGCCCCCGTTGATTCAATCGCCTCGACCGGTCCTTCTTCGACAGATTCTACCATTTCAGAATATTGTTTTGCTAAGGAGACCACAGAATGAATCATCAAAGCCAACATCCCCGCAAAGGGTCCAATCCCCACCCAAACAGAAAAAATAATAGCCCAAATAAGTGCTTCGATCGAACGTGTCACATTCAAAAAGGTTCGCAGGGCCAAGTACATCGCATAAGCCACAGGCCCACGCATAATATTTTTCGCACAGAAAAAACTTAAAATAAATGCCACGGGTATTGCCAACGTCGTCGCCAGAAATGCCATGAAAACCGTTTCTATAATATTTAGAACGGCTCGGGGTAAAACTTCCCAGTTAGGATTAAGCAATCCCTTGAACAATCGAATCGCCCCCGCAAATCCGTTGTGATCTAAAAGTTCGACGATAGAAAACTGGGTTTTTATGAGGGACACGGCAAAAGCGACCCCCAAGACAACCACCAATTGCCAGCCCCAAAAACTTCGATACCAAGACCGATGTTCTTGCGCTTGTCTATCAAACAGCACGCCACCCAACGTCGCTACTTTCATCTTGTTCAGCAGTAAACTAGCCGCTGCGCCGATGGCTAAAAATAAAACGATATACAATAAATCTTGGGTAAGATTCAGAAGAGCCTCTTCGTGACTGACAAATAAAGCCACCGTCAACGAGCTGAGTAAAAAGGCAGCCGAAATGGCATCAAAGAGCGTCCGGCGAAACATCCCGTGCCCCTTCCCCGTAAATTCGTTGAAACCATTCCTCGGTGATTTCTTCGGGCTTCCCAGTGAAAACGATCTGCCCGTCTTTCAACGCAATCACTCGCGTGGCATATTTACGAACCAAAGACAGAAAATGAAGATTTGCGATAATGGTGATACCCAACTCTTGATTAACTTTTTGGAGGTAATCCATTACCACATGACAAGTCGCTGGATCTAACGAAGCCACCGGTTCATCCGCTAAAAGTAAATTCGGATTCTGAGTTAAAGCTCGCGCGATCGAGACCCGTTGTTTTTGCCCCCCAGAAAGTTGATCTGCTCGTAAAGAGGCCTTTTCAGCAATTCCTACGAGTTTTAAGTTCTTAAGTGCTTCGACCTTTTCTTGTTCGGAAAACAGCCCCAGTAAACTTGGCCAGGTCGCTTTTTGCCCCAGGCGCCCCATCAAGACGTTCTTCAAAACGCTCTGTCGCGGAATTAAATTGAAATGCTGAAAGATCATCCCCATTTTTCGACGAAGATTGCGAATATCATTTTCGTTTTTGGTATGCCCAACTTCGGTGCCTTCAAAGAAAATTTCCCCAGAGGTGGGTTCTTGAAGACGATTAAGACAACGCATGAGTGTCGATTTTCCAGAGCCACTAAGTCCTATGACCACGAGAAATTCACCCTTTTGTACGTCAAAGGTGACCCCCCGCAGAGCTTGAACTCCATTGGGATAAGTCTTGGTCAAATTCTTTACGGATAGAAATGCTTCAGCCACTATTTTTTCTCCGGAACCATGGTGCGGATCATTTCCCGAACAGTATCGTAATCTGCATCGCTGGCCTTCTTAAGATTAGTGGCTCCAAGCATTAAATCCAAAGACTTACGCCCCTCAGGAGTCGCTACGAATTGCAATAGAACGTCACTGATTTTTTCTTTCATTTCTTCAGGCATATCTTTTCTAAAGACAATGGGGTCATTGGGAATCGGCTCTGAGAGCTGGACAATAACCACCTTTTTTTCCACATCAGGATATTGCAACTTTACTAACCGACGCGCATCTTCGATGTGACCATCTTGCGGTGGACTGTAGTACGTTGCGCCTCCGTCGACCTGACCTTGGTAAATCATCATCACCACGGCATCATGGTTCATGGCAAAGACTGTTTGTTTGGGATCTACTTTTTGATCATGTAAAGTTTTAAGCGGCAGCAAATATCCAGACAAAGACGAGGGGTCAACGAACGCCATCTTTTTGCCTTGAAAGTCTTTAAGGGTTTTAATTCCACGATCACTGCGCGCAAGCAATTGTGATTGATACGTGCCCAGACCATAACGAATGACGGTCAAACGCGCTTCTGCCCCATAGGATTTATGCGCCATATAGTATCCGTATGTATTTAGAGCCGCCACATCCGCACGATTTGTTCCGAAGGATTCCACCACAGCAACAAAGGATGCCGGAATCGTGATTTGAAATTTATAAGGCGTATTCTTTTCTAAGAACTCTTTCAATATCTTGGAGTTGTCAGATAAAACTTTTGCGTCGACAGAAGGCACCAAATGAAATTTGATAGGATTTTCGGCCGTACCAAGGGCAGGCTTTCGAAATTGGCAACCTGCAAAGACAACAGCTATAGCAAGACACGAAAATGCAAGAAGTCGTTTCATGATGAAACCTCCAAATTCATTATAGAAAATCACGATTTAGGGGCAAGGAAACCTTTGCTTAACCAGGACCCCCTGGCTACTATGGTCCCTATGTTGGAGCAAATTCTTGTCAACATTCAGACCCTGACTTCCCAAGGACAGAAATGCCTCGTTGTTTTTGACTTGGACTCGACCTTGTTTGACGTAAGCCCACGCATTCACCGCATTCTTTTGGACTTTGCGGACCAGCCTGAAAATAAAGCTCGCTTTCCCGACCAAGTCGCTTTGTTTAAAGATATTCAAACAAAGCACACCGACTGGGGTATCACGAATGCATTGCAAAGAGCGGGACTGGATGGACATCATGAAGAGTTCCAAATAGCTGTCCACGATTTCTGGCACAAAAGCTTTTTTTCCAATGAATATTTAAAATACGACATGCCCCATGAAGGAGCGGTCGCTTATGTTCATGCAGTTATTCATGCGGGCGCTGAGGTTCGCTATCTTACGGGTCGCGACGTTGTTCGCATGGGACCAGGAACTGTCGAAGAAATCAAACAGTGGAATTTACCCCTCAGTGAAAATGCTCAACTCGTATTAAAACCAGACAAAAAAATGGACGATGCCAAATTCAAAACAGATTGGTTCATTGATGCCCTTACAAGCGGCTATGACAGAATTATCTTTTTTGACAATGAACCCGTTATTTTACATTTGATGGCAGAAAGATGCCCCGAAGTTGAAAGCATCTTTTTTGACAGCACTCATTCTGGAAAGGCAGAGCCGCCTGCCGATTTGCCTCGAATTGTGAATTTTCTTTTGCGTAATAAGGATTCTTAGATGCTTTATCTTGTCGCCACCCCAATTGGGGATACTAGTGAAATTTCTTTGCGTGCCTTGCAGATTTTAAAAGACTGCGAAGTCGTTATCTGCGAAAGCACCAAAGAGGCTTCCAAACTTTTACGTGTCCATGGTATTTCCGGAAAGACTTACGAAGTGTTGGATGAACACTCCAAGCCGGAAGACAAAGCGGCCCTGGTGCCTTTGTGTGAACAGAAAATGGTAGCGCTGGTGACAGACTGTGGGACTCCAGGTTTTTGTGATCCCGGAGCAGATCTGGTCCGCTTGTGCCGACAAAAAAATATTCCGGTAAAGTCCGTCCTGGGAGCATCGGCCCTGATGGGGTTGCTATCCCTGAGCGGCCAACGCTTGGACGAGTTCGTTTTTAGAGGATTTGTCCCTGCGGAAACCGAGGCTCGAGCAAAAGCCTTGCGTGAACTAACTAAGGAAAAACGCGCGATCATTCTGATGGACACGCCCTACCGTCTTAAGAAGATGTTAGGTGATATGAAAGATCATTTCCCGCAACGCCGTATGCTTTTGACTTTGAATCTTTCGCAAGAAGATGAAATCTCTCTAGAAGGGACCATCGATCAAATTGCGAAAAAGGTTCCTATGGAAAAAGCGGAATTCATGCTTTTACTTTATCCTTCATGACGAAACCTGGCCTGATTTCACTTCCCGTTGATGCTTTTATTCCTGAAATTCAGGAAAAAATGCGTGCAGGCCAAAACCTCGTCCTGACGGCGGCACCTGGAGCAGGTAAAACCACCCGTTTGCCTCCGGCTCTGTTAGACATGACCTCCAAGAAAATCATCGTTCTGGAACCACGCCGTATGGCTGCCATTGCCGCTGCTCATCGTATTGCGGAAGAGTGTGGCTGGATCGTCGGCGAAGAAATCGGGTATCAAGTTCGCTTCGGCAATAAAACCTCTGCGAAAACTCGTTTGATTTTTATGACCGAAGCTTTACTTGCACGCCAAATGCTGGACGATCCCGAGTTGCAAGATGTCGACATGGTGATCTTAGACGAATTCCATGAACGATCCTTGCACGTCGACTTGGCCTTGGGACTTTTGCGTGAACTGCAAGAACTCGGTCGCGATATAAAAATCTTAGTAATGTCGGCAACCTTGGAAGCTGAAAAGATTTCTAGCTACATGGGAAATGCTCCCATCGTGAACGTCCCCGGCAAGTTGTTTGAGCTAGAGGTGATTCATCAAAAGGGATCACACACGCTGCAAACTTTTCCCAGCTTTTATGAAAACCTAAGCCAAACGGTGCGCGAAGCTGCGGGCAAAACAGATAAAGATATTTTGGTCTTCTTGCCCGGAGTTGGCGAAATCGAACGCGCCAAAGACGGTCTTTCCAGTTGGGCCGAGGGCCGCAAGATTGATTTGGTCACCTTGCACGGATCCTTGAATCTTGAAGATCAACGAAAAGTCTTACAACGAGGCCCACGGCAACGAGTGATTTTTTCGACTAACATCGCAGAATCCTCGGTGACAATCGACGGAGTGAACACTGTTATTGATACGGGACTTGCGAAAAATATGAAGCAAGACTACCGCACCGGATTTTCCCGTCTGGAAATGGGGCGCATCAGCCTTTCCAGTGCTATTCAACGCGCAGGCCGTGCCGCCCGTCAGTTTCCGGGTGTGGCGTATAAGATGTGGAACAAAATGGATGAGATTTCGTTTTCCAAAAGCGAGATCGCCGAAATCCAGCGCGTAGATTTGACTGAAAGTTTATTGTTCTTAGCCGCCCAAGGAGTCACCGACTTTCAAAAGTTTTCGTGGTTTGAAAAACCCGCGGTTGTAGCCATCGACAAAGCCACTCAATATTTGAAACTTGCCGGCGCCTTGGATGCCGGGAATAAGATCACAGATTTGGGTCGAAAAATCTTGCACTTTCCCCTGCCCGTTCGCTTGGCAAAATTAATGTTGGTCGCAGGTGATAGAAATTCGCTAGAGCTAGGTGCCGATCTTGCCGCGATTTTACAAGAGCGTGATTTCCTTCGTCGTGAATCGGTCAGTTCCTTTCTGGGTGATAAAACAGAATGTGATCTTTCGGTGCGTTTGGACCTTTTGCAGCAGTTTAAAAAGTCTGGAAAGGCTCCCCGCGAAGCCGGCTTTATGGCTTTACAAACAGCTTCTCAATCAGCAACGCAGATTTTATCATTAGCAAAAAAATTAGGCCCCGCCAAAAACATCACACCTGAGTCCGTGACTTCGGAAATGCGCACGTTATTGCTTCGGGCTTTTCCGGATCGCCTGTGCCGTCGTCGCGGTCAATCAGAACGCGCCCTGATGGTGGGCGGTCGTGGCGTGAAACTGCAACAAGAGTCTCTGGTGAAAGCATCTGAATTCTTTGTTGCCCTTAACGGTGTGGAAGGCAGCAGTGATGCCGAGACCATCGTAAGTCTTGCTTGCGGATTTTCTAAGGACTTTATTCTTTCGCACTTTAAAGACGAAATTCAAAAAGTTCGCGATCTGACTTTCATTGAAGAAAAAGGTCAGTTCTTTGTTCGTGAATACAAATCCCTGTTCGGGTTGCCTCTTGAAGAGCCCTCGTTGTTACCCGCCTCTCCGGAAGAAGTGGAAGCGAAACTTCCCCAGGTCCTGACTGAAAAATGGGATTTGGTTTTAAAAAACAACGAAAAGCTTTCCGAATGGTGGGAGCGTCTGTCTTTCTGGCGTCGTCATATCCAAAGCGGCACCATCGAGTCAGATATCGACTTTACGGAATCCCAACTTGAAGCATGGAAGCTTGAGGCCTTTACTCAAGCCAGTATGGGCGAAAAGAAACTGCAGGCCGTGTTTGAAAAAGATCTGGTTTTCTTTTTTGAAAATGTCTTCCCTCAAGACTTCGTAGGTATCTTTAATAAAGAATTGCCAGCGCGAATCACAGTTCCCAGTGGCAGCCATATCAAAGTGATCTATCCTTCAGATAAAGCTCCTTATCTGGAAGTTCGCATTCAAGAAGTTTTTGGGATGATGGAAACTCCAAAAGTGCTTTTTGGAAAAGCCCCGTTAACTTTCCATTTACTGGGACCGAATTTTCGCCCGGTGCAAGTGACTGCTAATTTGGAAAGTTTTTGGAAGAATGGGTATTCGGAGGTTCGTAAAGAGCTGCGAATTAAATACCCCAAACATCAATGGCCAGAAGATCCTGCTGATGGGACTCCGGAAGCTAAAGGACGAAGACGGTTCTAGTCCTTCCTTTAAGGGGTGATAACTATGATGGATGAGGGAGTGATTTCTTTTTCTTCCTCGGGGGTCCACTCTAAGAGAGACATTTCGGAGGTTTTGGTCCAGTCTACTTTGACTTTGTTTTCGATGCGGATGGAGACTTCGTTGCCGCTAATAGTCCACAGAAGAGTGTCACCTTTGGATATTCCTAGGGCTCTTCTCACGCGTGCAGGAATGGTCGTCTGATTCTTCTTTGAGGCTTTTGAAGTTGCAGCTGTCTTACCCATGCTGAGATCTCTCCGATAACGATATTAAAAATAACGTACTCTCAGAATAGGTCGAGCCCGTTTCGTTGTCGAACAACTCCCAAAAGACAGTCCAGAAACCCATCTTTGTACCAGGAAAAGCATCGTCTCCCGATGCCCCTCCCCTGGCCCCAAAAACAAGCCCCGCGCTAAGGAAGCGCTCTAATGGAGCGTCCCGCAACATTCTGCACACACAAGCTCATTTTCTTCCGAAAAAGATTCCTGGGCTTCGAGGTGCGCAAGTATTTGAGCAAAGCGAAAAGTCAGATCGTGCAAAGTATCCGTGTCGATCACAAACCTCTCGTTCGCAAATTGAATGGCAACAAATTCACCGTTGACTTCATCGAGTGTGATTTCTTCTGGCTCGAGAAATTTTACGTTTTTCATATGTCCTCTTTAATTAACCACGAAGTGAGTAGTAGCTGATCACAAGACCCGGTTCAAAAGCGAACGGAACGGCTTCGATATTTGGTTCCTCCGTCAGGCGACCTGCTTCGAGTCCGCCCTTTTCTTCTTTGGACATGAACGTGGGCAATGGCAAACGCGGGCTTTGTTTTGCCTGAAGATAGACTTGATTTTGATAAGCATCGGCTTTCAAAGTCACTACGTCACCGACTTTGATAATTTGAGAACCGATGTTTACTTTCTTACAGTTCACCAGAACCTTACCATGGGACACCATCTGCCTGGCTGCGGGAATACTGCCGGCAAAGCCCAAACGGAAAACCACATTGTCTAAACGCTTTTCCAAAAGATTTACTAAAGCATCGACCCAGTTTGTGTTCGACGACTTTTGCGCTTTGGCGATGAAACGACGGAACTGTTCTTCACGGATTCCGTAGTGCGCGCGGATCTTTTGTTTTTCTTCAAGCTGCAAAGCAAATTCAGAATACTTGCGGCGGCGCAGGCCGTGTTGACCTGGGGGATAAGGTCTTCGTTCCAAGGCTCCGGATTTTCCTAAACCTGGAAGCTCAGTTAAAAGACGTCTTTGTTTTTTAAATCGAGGAGTTTTGCCTTTTCTTTTCATAAATATCCTTTTTCAAGCGAGCTCCAGTGATACGGGTGATCGTCGACAAAGGACAGGAATTCAGGCTTTTCCCTGGTACCTGAAAAGCCAGTGAAAGCTCTGTGAGAGCAAATTGAGAATGAAAATAAATCGAAAACCATCTGAAAAGTACTTCGGCCTGTAAATGAGAATTAATTTTGTGAACTCATTGGCTTTTGTTACTGACAAGCCCCGCGCGGCTTTGCTAAGACCGACCCTTCAACAGAAAGGGGATTTTTATGAAAGCTCTGCTAGCGCTTTTCGCTCTCAGCTTTGGTTTACAGTCACAAGCTGCGACAAAAAGTCTTCTTTACTGTAAAAGTACCGGTCAGGACGATCTGAAATCCATTACGATTCAAAAAAATGACGACGTTAAATCTGGCGAAATTTTGGAGCTGGTGGAAAACCACAGCAACGGCCCAGCTAAAGAAATCATGATCCCGGAGCAAGACTTCCAAGATGGTTACGTGAATCTTTCCGCGAATGGAATCACCGATCGTGTTCTTCTGCGCAGAAATGAAAAATGGTCAGTGGCGGAGCTCCGAGGAGACTACCGTATCTTTACCCCTGCAGACTGTGTTTTGGAATAAATCCGAAGATTTAAGAAAGCCCTCCACATTTTGCGCGGAGGGCCTCAGATCATTTACCAACCAGGTAAACGACGGCGACGATTCTTTCTGCGAACGGGAGTAGCAGTACTTGTACTCTCACCTTGGTTTGTGTTCGCAGGAGTCGTTTCTAATTCTACCGTTTTCATAGCCGAACTCCTTTCGTGCTAGATCATTTGGTACTTTTCTATTATCTCAGAGTCGCACTGCGTTAAGCGAACTTTTTAGTATTAGTTTTCGATCATGAAAACCAAAAGTAGAAAGGCTCCTGGTATTTTATGCCCGCAGTGCGTTATGAGAAGAAGATGTCCTTAAATCCCCAAAAGGGGACCAATAAGGAGGACTTGAAGA
>JBJTMR010000057.1:0-21309 GCA_046070625.1 Bdellovibrio sp.
TCTATCTCTACGTATTTTGCGTCGTTATTTTTTTCGTCGTAAATGTCGTAGTTTCATAAAAAAAGCCTTCTTCCGAAGGCTTTTTTGTTTTCCAGATTTTCTTCTAATTTCTTAGTTTTTCATTGTGTAAATGTCTGGATAGTTTCTGCCAACTTCTTCAGAATCCATGCCGTATCCCACCACATAGCGATCATCAATAGTTCTGCCGATATAGTCCGCTTTGATTGGCAATTCACGGCGAGCGGGTTTATCAAGCAAAGTGACGATTTTAAGGGATGCTGGTGCTGATGCGAACAAACGGCTTCTGAGGAAGCTTAAAGTACGACCTGTATCGATGATTTCCTCAACGATCAGAACGTGTTTTCCAGCGATATTGACAGAGATATCTTTAACGATTTTGATCGCGCCACCACGTTCAACAGCTTGGACATAAACGAAGTCCACTTGTTGAGGCAAATCAACTTTTCTCATAAGATCTGCAGTGAAATGCACAGAACCGCGTAAAGGGCAGATGAAAATAACTTCTTTACCGTCGTAGTCAGCTTCAATTTGTCGTGCAAGTTCAGAAATTGCCTCTGCGATTTCTTCAGCTGTAAGGAATGCGACCATTTGATCTTTAAGTTGTGCCATGATGTTGCCTCTATACTCTACAAGTCGATTGATGTAATGCCTGCTGCTTGTGCCATCTTCAAATAGCGAAGCGCCTCGGGATGTTGTGGATCCCGGATGAGAACATTCTCCCATTGTTCGGTGGCTTCAGCAATATTGTTTGAGTTGTAGTAGATAGCCCCAAGCTTTAGGCGAGCTGGAATAAGGTGCGGGTATTCACGGATCAGTGCTTTAAGATCCTTGATCGCGCGCTCAGATTGGCCCAATTGCACATGAACCTCAGCTACACGCAAAGTGATCTCTGCTTTGCGGCTGGAAAGTTTTTGTGCCTTCAATAATTGCTCAAGGGCCTCGTTATAACGTTTGTATTGATAGTACAAATCAGCGAGCTCTTCATGCTTAGAGGCAAGTTTTTCGTCAACAAACGGGTCTTGTTTGCCGGACTTCTTTTCTAATTGCGATTGAGCGTCGATAAAGACCTGTTTGCCTTCATCATATTTGCCCAAATCATTCAAAATAATGGAAAGACCAACGCTGGCGTCAGTATAAGTTGGATCAATTTCCAGCGCGCGTTTGAAGGTCTTAATCGCTTTAGAGAACTGCCCCTTGTCATAGGCAATCGTCGCAAGCATCTGATAAACTTCAGGATTACGCGTATTTTGCAAAAGCATCTGATTCAAGATCGGCTCTGCCATTTTGTAATTACCGCTGATGAAATAACCGCGTGCTTCGGAAAGCATGTCGTCTTGAAGAGAAGGAATCATTTCTTCATCTCCTTTTCAGCGGTTTTAAGTTCTGAGCTGCCAGGGAAGTTTTTTTCCAAAAGAGCCAAGTATTTTTTCGCCTTAGGGTCGTCGCCGATCTTCTTTGCAGAAATTGCGATACGAGACATCGCTTTAGCTTCAAAGCCGAGGCCTTTATAGTTGTTGTAAAGACCCTCATAGCGACCCAAAGCGCTGTCGTAGATTTCACGTTTGAAGTAAAAATCTGCGATGTATTCCTCTTTTTCAGCGAGCATTTTGATCACGCCAGAACGCTTTTCTTTTGCTTCGCCTTGATATTGGGAGTTTGGATATTTCTTAATTAAATCAGTAAGATTGAGGATGGCATCGTTCGCTAGAGATAAATCTCTGTCGATCGAGGAAGGCAACTGATTGAAATAGCTCATGCCCAAGCGGAATTGCACATAATCTGCTTGGGGAGATGTGGGATGGAGATCCTTGAACATCTGGTATGCCACTTGCGCTTCCGCGTAGGATTCTTGTTTGTAGTAAACATCTGCAAGTGCAAGTTCCGCCTTAGTCGCAAAGTTGCTGTACGGGAATTTGTTTTTTACTTCCGTATAGCGACGAATGGCTTCTTCATAGCGTTCGGATTTATCGAACTCTTCAGCGATCGCAAACGCTCCATCTGGAGTATCGGCGTTTCGTTCTACGGTGGAGCAAGCAGAGACGATGAATCCTGTTGCGCAAATAAGTGTCATGACTCGGAGCGTTTTTAGCATAGGAGTTGATCATATTTTGGTCTAGGACCTACTGTCAATAAAGCTACTTATTGTGCACTAGGAGGGAGGTCAAAAAATGTGGAAATTTACTCGAAAACACCCCGTTTTTACGATTTTACTGTCCCTCGAGGTGGCATATTTGACTGTCGCCTTGATGATTCCGCCCCTTCCGGGTTGGAAAATGTTTTCTGAGGTGGACCGGGTCCGCCACGTTGTCTTGATTGCCGATGGTCAAAAACAGGTTTTTTTGAAGGATTACTTACCCGGGACATTTTATGAGCTTGGGGTTCCGGCGGCTTTGAATGTGGCAGAGTTTATCTGTCATAAACGCAAAGATGTGCAGGATTGGTATTTAGAGCTGGAAAAGGACACCTATGTTTTTCACCAAAGTGACTGCCTTCCTCGAAAAAAATAGTCTGCCGCTATTTTACTTATTTTTAGCTGCGGCGATTTTTATTCGTGTGGTTGAAGATTTATTTTTAAATCGCTGGGGTATTCACAGCGGTGCGGTTTTTCCTTACCGTCATCCGAATTATTTTCCGCTGTACTCCAATATTTTTTTGATCTTCGAATGGTCATTCTTGTTGGCGGGAGCTGTATTGCTGTTGACCTCGAAACGTCGCTGGGGAGCTCTGGTTGCGGGTTTGGGGATGGCAATGAGTATAACCCAAATGCTTCAGAATCAAAAAATTTTGATGTTAGTGGTGTTGTTGATTGTCGCCTGTGTGCCTCCAGAAAACAGTGAGGGATCCCGTTGGTTTTTACGATGGCAAATCGTCTTAGTTTATATTTTTGCAGCGTTATCCAAGATATTCGCAGAGTTTTCCACAGGGATGACTTTGGCGAAAATTTCTCCGGTGGCTTTAACGGATTCAGCCTATTTAGTGATCTCTTGGATTGTTATTGCGATTGAACTATTGATTCCATTTTTTCTTTTGAAAAAACGCGAATGGGCGTGGCTTGCCGTGGTGGTTTTGCATGGGGGCTTTTCATTGTTCATGCGAGATTTGGCAGCGTTCACTTTGATGATGTTTGCACTGACTTCATTGTTTTATTATTCACATAAGAACGCATCAGCGACGGCTAGTTTAGAATAGCAGTCGCCTTAATCCAGCCTGTAAGAGACCCTGGATAAGTGACTTGCACCCAGCCTTTGTCTTGTGCTTGTACGACAACTTCCATACCGCCGTAAAGATCTAGAATAGCTGCCTGGTTATCGCCCGGAGCTGTCTGCAATGAAACACGATCCTCAATGATTGTTGCACGAACAATCGATTGATCATAAATTTTCAAAGACAATAAAGAAGCGCTGACCACGAACCCCAAGCTCATCAAAGCTCCGACGCTTGGAAAACCTGGAGAGGATTTTTCTTCCGCCAAGGCCCGGCGTTTTCTGCCAATGTAAGATAGCAAAGTCCACCCAGCGCTAAAAAAGAACAAGGCGGTTAGAATTAAGTAAGCTAACAACGAGACTGGCGCCAACACACGTCCTCGAACGGCTTCGTATGTTTCGATCTGATGGGGGATCTCTTTAATTTCTAGTTGTGACAAAGCAAACTTAAGTCCAGCTTTTGCTGCAGGAAGTTCGGGGTCAGAGCTCAATGCTTTGCGCAGAAGGCCAATTGCGAGAGGTTTTTTGCCGAGTTGGTACTGGGCTAAAGCCAAGTTTGTGAGTGTTGTTGCGTTAAGCGGATCTTGATCGAGTGCTTTTGCAAATGCGTCACGAGATTTTTCGTACTCTTTAGCAACATAATGCTGAGTTCCCTGCTTAAATAGTTCCGCAAAAGACACAGTTTCGGTCTTTGCAGGGGAGTTTTGGGTCCATGCTAAAGTGGGCAAAATAAGAGCAAAAAAGAACACAATGAGTCGTGCCATAGGATTTAAAGTTTACAGATAAAAGTCCTCAGATGTCTACCAGGTGTCTTGTCTTAGTCCTGAGCCAAGAGTAAACTAGACGGGCGTTTCAAATAACAGGAATTCCGGTTCAATATTTCTGCCGGGTCCGCGAAAGGTGATATGAGTTCTCTTGTAGGCCATCAGATTCAACAGTCCGATAAAGTTAATTCTCTAATTAAAGATCTTGTCGGTGAAGTGACAAAATTAAATTCATCGCTAGAAGGCATCCGGGCTCCGCTTGATGCTTTCAAGGAAGCCGGGAAACAAAAAATCGAACAAACGGGATTGCTTCGTGGTCGTCCACTTCATTATCAGTACATGGGGACTGGTGCAGGTCGTGGACCTTACGTTGAACTGGAAGACGGCAGTATCAAACTTGATTTGATCAACGGCATCGGGATTCATTTGATGGGTCACGCAAATCCACGTGTTATGACGGCCGCCGTGCGCGGTGCGATTTCTGACATTATGAACCAAGGTAACTTGCAACCTAACAACGAGTACCGTTTGTTCACAGAAAAAATGGTACAGATCGCTAGCAAAAATTCGCGTTTGAAATACTGCTGGATTTCTACTTGCGGGACGATGGCGAATGAAAATGCATTAAAACTTTCTCGTCAGAAAAATTCACCAGCACGTTTCGTCATGAGCTTTAAAGATGCCTTTGCTGGTCGTTCAACAATGATGGCAGAAGTGACTGACAATCCAGCTTACAAACAAGGTTTGCCAGAATATCACGAAGTGTTGCGTGTGCCTTTCTATGATAAACATGATCCAAAATCTGGTGAAAAAGCTTTGAACGCAATGAAGGAACACGTCGCAAAACATGAAGGCAATATTTCCGCTTTTGGCTTTGAACCGATGTTGGGCGAAGGTGGTTACCAAGCCGCGCCTCGTGAGTTCTTTGTGCCGCTTTTGGATTTCTGTAAATCTAAAAACATCGCCGTTTGGGCCGATGAAGTTCAGACTTTTACTCGCACAGGTGAATACTTTGCCTTCGAAACTTTAGGTTTGGGTCAGTACATTGATATCTGCACAATCGCAAAGACAGCGCAAATTGGTGCGACTCTTTACACTGAAGAGTTCAATCCAAAACCAGGCTTGATTGCGGGTACCTTCTCGGGCTCCACTCCAGCTTTGGCTGCGGGTACTGAAATGTTGACGATGTTGTCTGAAGGCTTCTTGGGACCTCAAGGTCGCATTCAAGCAATTCACAGACGTTTTATCGATGGTATCAACAAATTGAATGAGACAACTTGCAAAGGTATCGCCCAAGATGCTGGCGGGATGGGCTTGATGGTGGCGTTTACGCCTCTTGATGGAAAAAAAGAGAATGTAAATGCCTTCTTAAATAAACTTTACGCAAATGGCGTTATCGCATTTCCATGCGGCAAAGATCCAGTGCGTGCTCGTTTCTTGATTCCAGCTATTATCCAAGATCAAGACGTCGACATCGCGCTAAAAGTCATTGAAAAGACTTTGCTTGAAGGTGTGTAGTTGAATTTCATTGAAGCTTGCCGCCAATTGATCGCAATCGACAGTACACCCAGTCACGGAAATCGTGAGCTGGCAAGGTGGGCGGCAGCTTTTTGTCGTCAACGTGGTCTTCATGTTGAAGAACAAGAGGAAGTTGTGGGCGACCTGGAGCAAGTTAATATTATTGCTCGTCCAATTGCGGAACGCCCCCCTGCGGAACTTCTTTTGCAAACACATTTGGATACCGTAGATCCAGGTCCTTTTTCGCTTTGGACTCTGACGGGAAGCAACCCATTTGATGCTCACATCATTGATGGAAAAATCTATGGATTGGGTGCAGCCGATGTTAAATTGGATTTCTTATGTAAGTTAGAAGCGATCTCTTCCTTTGGAAAAGATCGCGCTTGGCGTTTGCCCCCGGTCTTGGTGGGAACGTTCGGGGAAGAATCTGGCATGCAAGGAGCTTTAAAACTCATTCGTAAAAACAAAGTTGCTGCGAAGATGGCTTTAATCGGTGAGCCTAGTGATTTGCAACTGATCAACGCCGCGAAAGGGTTTGCCAGCGTTGAAATTAGAATTCCGTTTTCTGACGAGGAAATTTCCTATCGAAATGAGCATAACTCGCGTGAAAGTACGACGACACAGTCAAAGCTGTTCCGTGGTAAAGCCGCGCACTCTTCGATGCCACACTTGGGCGATAGTGCCATCACAAAAATGATGGAGTATCTGCAAATGCTGCCGGACTCTGTGAATATCATGGAAATTGATGGCGGGATTAATTTTAACACGGTTCCAAGCCATGCCTTTCTTGAGATCGACATGGTTTCAACAGTTAAAAATCCGATTGCGCAAAAAATTGGAAATATCTATCGCGCATTGAAAGAAATGGAACGAGAATTTTTGTCATACAAAGATCATGACTTCTTTCCCAGCACGCCGACTTTGAATATTGGGGTGATTCGTACTAACGAAAACGATGTGCAGATCTCGGGAAGCTGTCGCCTTCCTCCCGTTATTACACATGAAATTTATGAGGGTTGGATGGATAAACTTCGCAACGTCTGTGAAGCGAATGATGCAATCTTTGCCGTGAATGATTATAAAAAACCTTTCCGCACCGAGGTGAATTCGATTTTGGTGAAAGGTTGCTTGGATGAACTACGGTCTTTGGGGTTGAGTGATCAGCCGATTACTCAAGCGTCTACAAATGAATCCAGTATATTTTCTCGAATTGGTGTTGAGTGTGTTTGCTTTGGCCCAGGGATACGTGAAGGTAATGTGCACACTCCGACAGAACACGTCGCCATTGCAGATTTAGAAAAGGCCGTAGAATTCTATAAAAAGGTCATCGAAAGGTTTTGTCTATGAGTTTTGTTGTGCGCCCTGTTCGACATGATGATTTAAATCAGCTGGTTGATTTGGCGAAGCAGTTCAATTTATTGAACTTGCCAGGTGACCGTAAGGTTTTGTCTGAAAAGATTGATCGCAGTGAGCAATCGTTCGCAGATAAGCTGGATAAATCTAAAGCAGAATATTTATTTGTCGTAGAGGATTTAGAAGAAAAACAGATCGTGGGAAGTTCGCTAATTATTGCCAAGCACGGCAATGAGGAAGTTCCTCATTCATTTTTTAAAATTTTGAAGAGAGATCATTTCTCTCAGGACTTAGGAATCGGATTTATTCATCAAGTTTTGCGCTTCCAGCTGGACTTTGACGGCCCAACTGAAATCGGAGGACTTCTTGTTGATCGTTCCTATCGTCGTCGTCCCGAAAAACTAGGTAAGCAAATTAGCTTAAGCCGTTTTTTGTATATGGCTTTGCATCTGGAAAAATTTGAAGAGCGCGTGTTGTGTGAACTGACGCCGCCATTGACAGATGAAGGACGCAGCGAATTTTGGGAAGCGCTGGGACGTCGCTTTACGGGTTTGCCTTATCAAGAGGCCGATCTGCTAAGCCAATCTCATAAGGAGTTTATTGAGAGTCTTTTTCCACAAGAAGACATCTATTCTGCCTTGTTGGATTCCAAAGCCCGTTTGGTTTTGGGGCGTGTGGGCGAGGCGACAAAGCCAGCGCAGCATTTATTGGAAAGCATTGGCTTTAACTATTTAGATGAAGTCGATCCCTTCGATGGGGGTCCTCACTATGGTGCTCAGACAGCGGATATTTTACCAATTAAACAGGGTAAACGTATGATCGTTGCGGAAGCTAAGGATGCGTCTTTTAAAGAACAGTACTTAATTGCAACTACGGGCGAAGAATTCAGAGCAACAATGTGCTCTGTGTGTTTGCGTGATGGCGAAATTATTTTGCCTGCCAAAGCTCGCCAGATTCTTGAAATCGAAATCGGTGAAGAAGTCTTTGCAGCTCCTTTTCACTACAACAGAGGTAGATAATATATGAGCACTACAGTTTTTCCGCTTAACTATAAAGGCGACTTTATCAATGGACGTTTTGTTCCTGTGACAAAGGGCGACGGCGAGTTTCAAAACTATAGCCCGGCAGATCTGAAAGACCTCATTATGGTGGTCCCATTCAAGCATGATCACGTGGATGAAGCTTGTATGGCTGCAAAGAAGGCCTATCCAAAGTGGGCAATGTTATCGAATGAAGAGCGTCGTGCATATTTGTTACGTCTGAAGGAGATGTTCGATTCTCATGCAGAGCAGATGGCTCAAGCCATTTCTCGCGATACGGGAAAACCAGCCTGGGAGGCCATGACTGAAGCAAAGGCTTTGGGCGCTAAAGTTGATATTACTTTAAATCAATCGATGAAGGTTGTGGCTGATGAACATATTCCCAATGCTCTTCCGGGTGTTGAGGGTGTAATCCGTCACAGATCTCGTGGTGTCATGGCGGTTGTGGGGCCTTTCAATTTCCCTGCGCATTTGCCAAATGGGCATATTATTCCAGCATTGATCACGGGAAATACGGTGGTTTTCAAGCCATCGGAACAAACTCCGGCCGTGGGTCAAATGATGGCAGAGATGTTTGAAAAAGCTCAGTTCCCAGCGGGCGTTTTCAACCTTGTACAAGGCGATGGAGCAGCAGGCGGGCGCTTGGTGGCAAATGAACATGTGGATGGAATTTTGTTTACGGGGTCTTACGAGGTAGGTCTCAAGATCAAGCAAGAAACTCTGACACACTATTGGAAGATTCTCGCTCTTGAAATGGGTGGAAAAAATGCCACTGTGATTTGGGAAGACGCCGACATGGATAAGGCTGTGTATGAAAGCCTTGTGGGGGCCTATATGACGGCGGGGCAGCGTTGCTCCTGCACAAGCCGTATCATCGTGCATCCAAAAATTGCTGAAGAGTTTACTGAGAAGTTTTATCAAGCGGCGAAGAAACTTTCGATCGGTCACTGGACAGAAAATACGTTCATGGGTCCATTGATTACCGAAGCATCTGTTGAAAAATACATTCGTTTTCAGGAAATTGCGAATCGTGAAAACTGTGAAAGCTTAATGCGTGGTAAATCACTGGATTTGAAAAACAAAGGTTACTATGTGACTCCGTCAATTCACTTGGTGAATAAGTTTGATCCTAATTCTGTTTATCAAAAATCAGAAATTTTCGGACCCAATGTAGCTATTTATCAAACAGACAACTGGGATCATGCGATGGAGATCGTGAATTCTACGGGTTATGGCTTGGTGATGGCTCTCTTTACGAAGAGTCGTGAATTGTATGAGGACGCCTTATTCAAGGCTCGTGTGGGTCTTTTGAACTGGAACCGTACCACCAATGGAGCAAGCTCACGCTTACCATTCGGGGGCATGGGTAAATCAGGCAATGACAGACCCTCTGCGCACTTTGCAGTTCAGTATTGTACTGTTCCGGTTGCAAGCCTTGAAGATCCGACGGCATTTGATCCTACGAAGATTATGCCAGGAATGAATTTGGAACTGAAATAATGAAAAAAACGGCTCTTGTTTTAGTTCTGTCAGCATCTGCATTAATCTTGGCCATCGTTCTTGGTGTGGGCTATGTGGGATATGAATTTACCAATAGTCGCCCGAGCGCAACGGGCCAAGATGTGGTGTATGAAGTGGAGCCTGGAAAGGCATTTAACACCATTGCCAAAGACCTTGAAGACAAGGGTTTGATTCGCAATGCGGCTTTGTTTTCGCTTTATGCACGAGTAAAAAATGAACGTGGCAAAGTCAAAGTCGGTGAATATTTGCTTCGCACCAACATGGTGCCAAATGAAGTTTTGGAAGTGATCACGTCTGGAAAAAGCATCGCGCGCAGTTTTACAATCAGCGAAGGTCTGAGTATCTATGAAATTGCGGACCTTTATGAAAAAGACGGTTTTGGAAAGTCTTCGGATTTTTTGGCGTTAGCTCGGAACCCTCAGTTGATTCAATCCTTGTTAGGTGAACAGCAGGAAAGCTTAGAAGGCTATTTGTTTCCTGAGACCTATATGCTGACGAAGTATACGGATACAAAAACGTTGATCACCAACATGGTTAAAAGATTTTTGTATGTATACAACGAAATCGCTCCGCAATTGGAAGTCCAAGGGTTTACTCGTCACCAGCTCGTGACCTTGGCAAGTATCATTGAAAAAGAAACGGGTGCTCCGGATGAAAGATTCAAGATTTCTTCGATCTTTCATAATCGCTTAGTTAAAAAGATGAAGCTGCAAACGGACCCGACTATTATTTATGGAAAGGCAGAAAAGTTAGGTAAGATTGTTATCAATATTACTCGAGCGGATTTGTCTGAACCGACTCGTTACAACACCTATGTGATACCGGGACTACCGCCGGGCCCTATCGCAAATCCGGGCAAAGATGCATTGTTGGCAGCCATGAAACCAGCAAAGACCAGTTATCTATTCTTTGTGAGCCAGAATGATGGCACACATGTTTTCTCTGAAGATTATAAATCTCATGAGCAAGCGGTTAAAAGATTCCAATTGAATGCGAAGGCTCGAGAAGGCCATTCATGGAGAGATCTAAAGGGCAAAGAAGCCAAAGATAAAAAGCAGGCGCCTTAAGGCTCCTGCTTTTTACTTTTCTGGAGAGCTAACTTTGTCAAAACCTTTGGTTTGCGGGTTGTATTTAAAGATATTCAGGCGCGGGATCATTTGTTCATCGTATGTCGGCGCGACCACTTCAGAAATACCATCGTTGTCGACATCCGTAATAGCCAGATTTGTGGCATTTCCTTTTAACGAAAAGTATCCATCGCGTGTTTCAAAGAGTGGGATTTTAGCCATCAGAGTGAGACCTTCTCCGCCATCCATATTGTAGACTTCTAGCTCTAGGTAGTTCTTATTTTTAATCTTCAAGACGGTCACTCTAGGGCCGTTTTGGGTCAAAGTACCCGAAACCTTCGCGAGGATTTCCCGATTCTCAAATGATAGTGCCTCTTTGAGTGAAGTTCTTAGAGACGGAATGACCGCAACTGTCGTTACTGCCATTGCAATAACAGCTAAGGCGATCATGAGAATGAGTTCTTTTTTGCTGAAGGTAGAGTCTGAGTGTGCAGTCATTGAAAAAAGTCTGCCACAAAAGTCATTGAAGTAAAATCAAGAAACGACATAAGATGCTACAAGATTTACTCCAAAGGGGTTTACCTTGGCACAACTCATTGTTTCTAAATTTGGCGGAACTTCCATGGGTGATGCGGACTGCATGATTCGCAGTGCGGAAGTCGCTTACAAACAAAATTCTGGTCTAGTTGTGGTCTCTGCAACCTCGGGTACCACGAATGATTTGATTGCCCTAGGGAAAACCGCCGAAACACAAAGCTGGGCAGAATGTGAAAAAATTCTGTCTAAAGTTCACGAACGTCATATCAAAATTGCCAGCGACTTACAGTTGCCAACCAATTCCTTGCAGAACCTGGAATCTTTATTTGAAGAAATGTCCTCTTTGGCAAAGGGAATTCATCTTTTGCGCGACTGTTCGGTGAAGGCCATGGATGCACTAATGAGTTTGGGGGAGCGCATGTCCTCAGTTCTCTTTACCGAAGCCATGTCGCAAGTGCTGAAGAAACACAATTCAGTAAAGAACTCTGAATTGTTGGATGCCAGAGAGGTGCTCCGCACGGATGATTCTTTTGGAAAAGCTAAGCCTTTGACTGATGTGATAGTTGGTCTTTGTAGTAAACGCCTTTCTTATTTGCGTGAGCAAAAAACCGTCGTCGTGACTCAAGGATATGTTGGCCGAACCGAAGAGGGAATGACAACGACTCTGGGGCGCGGAGGCAGCGACTATTCTGCAGCAATTTTGGCGGAAGGAGTGGGCGCAGATATTTTAGAGATTTGGACGGATGTGGCGGGAATTGCTACCACAGATCCTCGTTTGTGTCCGAAGGCGCGCCCCATTGATGAGATCTCTTTTAAAGAAGCTTCCGAGCTTGCCACTTTCGGAGCCAAAATCTTGCATCCAGCGACGTTATTGCCGGCAATTCGTAAGAATATTCCTGTGTTTGTTGGGTCAAGTTTCGCCGCAGAAGCACGAGGCACTTGGGTTCGTAAAGAGGTGGAACAATATCCACTTATTCGTGCAATGGCCTTAAGAAAAAAGCAGATTCTGGTGACGTTGTCGACTCCGGAAATGCTTCATGCGCATGGATTTCTTTTTCAAATTTTCAAGATTTTCAATGACCACAAAGTCAGCATTGACGCGATTACGACTTCTGAAATTTCAGTCAGCGTCACGCTGGATGATTCAACTTTAGTAAATAAAAAGTTGATATCAGATCTTTCCCAAATTGCAGATGTGCAAGTTGAAGAGAACCTCAGCTTGGTGTCGTTAATCGGTAATAACATCAATCACACTCCGGGTTTAGGGAAAGCTATATTTGACACTATTTCGGACATCAACGTGCGCATGATCTGTCTGGGGGCAAGTAAGCATAACTTCTGCTTCTTAGTCAGTGAAGATAAGGGTGCTGAGACCATTCAGCGCTTACATCAAAAATTTGTTGAGGCTACGACATGAACAAAGAAGAATTTTATCAACTTTTAGAAGCTCGTCGTTCCATTCGAAAATTTAAAAAGGATGCGATTCCTAAAGAATTGATTGAAAAAATCATCGCCGCTGGAATGCAAGCTCCCTCGGGAAAGAACCGCCAAAACTGGCGTTTCTTTGTAGTGACGGGCGCTAAGCGTGAAGAGTATTTGAAGTATTCCCAAAAGTCTTGGTTGGGAATTAAAGATATCCTGTCTCAGCGCCTTAAGCCTTCGTTATATGATTTTACAGAAAGATTTTTTTACACCTTAGGTGATGCCCCAGTGGTTGTTTTTGCTTATTCCATGAACGACAAGGAAGAGCGATACCACACCAGCATTGGTTCTGTGTATATGGCCGTCGAGAACATGAATTTAGCATGTTTCGTTGAAGGCCTTGGTTGCTGCACGATGGGTGCTCCATTAGAAATCAAAGAAGAGGTCGATCGCTTTTTGGGCGTTGATCAGTTGCCGGAGTATCAACGTGGAGAGCTTGAGCTGCTTTGTGCGTTGGTTATTGGCCACCCAGATCATAATCCTCCCAAGGCTGCTAGGCAGGTTGAAGGACGGATCACCTGGCTGGAATAACAGAGCAAAAGCCAACGCCTCCAGCATAAGTAACTGAAATTATTAACAATAGTTAAAAACAAAAGACCTCAAACGAGGTCTTTTGTTTTTAATGGAGGGGCTGTAAAAGGTTCCCGCGTCGGCGGCCTGTAAGTTTCTGAAACCACTATAGAAGATGTGAAAAAAATGACGTGGTTTTTCCTACCGTCCCAGAGGGGATTTTGATATACCGCTTCCCTTATGAATCCAGTTGAAGCTCTAAAGCAGAATCCTTTTGTCTTGGCCCCTATGGCCGGGATCACAGATCACGCTTTTCGTACTTTTATGAAGAAACTTGATACCAGTGTTGTCGTCACAGAACTTGTGAGTGCCAGTGGTATTGAATATAAATCTGAAAGAACTATGAAGCTAATGAGCTTTGATGAATCTCAGCGTCCTGTTGGGATTCAGCTATTCGGCGAAGATCCAGAAATTTTAGGCAGAGCCGCAGCCGTAGCAGAAGCTGAGGGCTGTGATTTCGTAGACCTTAATTTTGGCTGTCCTGTTCCGAAAGTTGTTAAAAAAGGTGCGGGCTCTGCAATGATGAAAGACCCCGTTCTTTTGCAGAAAGTTTTGGCTGCCGTAAAGGGGGCCGTAAAGGTTCCAGTGACGATCAAGATTCGCACAGGCTGGGACGCTAACACTCGTAATGCAGCGGAAGTTTGTAATATCGCTTACAATGAGGGCATTTCATGGGTGGCCATTCATGGTCGCACTCGAGCTCAAAGCTATACGGGCTTTGCTGACTGGGATTTTATTGCTGAAGTTAAGTCCAAGGCGAAACTTCCCATTCTTGGAAACGGAGACATCCTCACACCTAAGCAGGCGGTCTTACGTCTTGAGCAATCTGGTTGCGATGGGGTGATGATTGGTCGCGGTTGCTTGAAAAATCCATTTATCTTTATGGACGCCCTGTCTCTGTGGCGAGGAGAGGACCTTAAAAAGGTCGATAGAGACTATGTGAGCCTGTTCGAGGGCCTAAAAAATGAGCTTGTTGCGCATTGTGATGAGCACATCACCGGGATCCAGTTGAGAAAGTTTGCAGCTTGGTTCTCAACAGGGTATTCTGGGGCAGCACAGTTCAGGAAGAATCTTTTCCAATCCAAAAGCAACGAAGAGATTATGACTCTCGCAAACGAGTTCTTTGCTAGCATCAGCAATGTTGTTCAGGAAGATACGAGCCAAGAAGAGTTCTTAATGGGCGGTCACGGTTAGTCGTGGTCGGCGTCATCGAGTGTGCTCGCTGACAGAAACTTGAAATGTTTTATTTAGAAATTTGATTTAGTTTTTACAGTTTCAATTTAATGAAGGGTTAAATATGATTCAAGATCCAAAGAAGATTAGAAATATCGCGATTATCGCGCACGTCGACCACGGTAAAACTACACTGGTTGACCATTTGATTAAACAAGCTGGTACATTCCGTGACAATGAGCACGTTGACGATCGCTTGATGGACTCCATGGATCTTGAAAGAGAGCGTGGTATCACGATCGCGGCAAAAAATGCTTCCTTCGTTTATAAAGATATCAAAGTAAACATCGTAGATACACCGGGACATAGTGACTTCGGTGGTGAAGTTGAACGTATCTTGAACATGGTTGATGGTTGTATCCTTCTTTGTGATGCTTCTGAAGGTCCACTTCCTCAAACTCGCTTCGTATTGAAAAAAGCTCTTGAGCAAAACTTGAAAGTTATCGTTTGTATCAACAAGATCGACCGTTCCGACGCTCGTATCCAAGAAGTACACAATGAACTTTTCGACTTGTTCATCGACCTTGAAGCTACTGAAGAACAATGTGATTTCCACACTGTTTACGCGATTGCGCGTGAAGGTATGGCAACTTTGGATCCAGCAGTGAACACGGGCTCATTGGAAGTTCTTTACGATGCAATCGTAAACCTGGTTCCTCCTCCAAAAATTGATGAAGATGCTCCATTGCAAGTTATGGTTTCTAACATCTCTTACAATGATTACGTAGGTCGTTTGGCGATCGGTCGTATGCGTGCGGGTACAATTAAAGTTGGTGACGATGTTCTTTGTGTTCAAGCGAACGCACAGAAAAAAGTTAAAGTCTCTGCTTTGTATCAGTACAAAGTAAACTCCCAAGTTCCAGCTCAAGAAGTTGGTGCCGGTGACATCGTAGTTATCGCGGGTATGGAAGACTTCACTATTGGTGACACTATCACGTCAGTTACAGATCCTCGTCCGCTTCCACGTATCCGCGTGGATGAGCCGACAGTGGGCATGGTTTTCTCTGTAAATAACGGTCCTTTCGCAGGTATGGAAGGTAAGAACGTTACTTCTCGTAAAATTCTTGAGCGTCTTGAGAGAGAACTTTTGTACAACGTTGCGATCCGCGTAGAAAAAACAGATAGCACAGATTCATTTAAAGTTATCGGTCGTGGTGAATTGCAGTTGGGCGTTTTGATTGAACAAATGCGCCGTGAGAACTTTGAACTTTTGGTTTCTAAACCATCTGTTATCTTCAAAGAAGAAAACAAAGTGAAAATGGAACCAATGGAAATCGCAGTTATCGATATCGAGGACGCATACGTTGGTGCGGTGACTGAGAAACTTGGTAAACGTAAAGGTGTCATGACTAACATGGTTCAAAAAGGATCTGGTCGTACACGCCTTGAATTCCGTATTCCTTCACGTGGTTTGATCGGTTACCGTTCTGAGTTCCTTACCGACACTCGTGGTACAGGTCTTTTGAATACACAGTTTGACGGTTGGGACCAATATAAAGGTGAAATTGAACACCGTATGAATGGTGCCATGATTTCTGACCGCAAAGGTCAAGCAACAGCATTCGCGATCTGGAATCTTCAAGAACGTGGTGTAATGTATGTTACCCATGGTCAAGATGTGTACGAAGGCATGATCGTTGGTGAACATGCTAAGGACAATGATCTAGAAGTAAACATCACTCGTGAGAAGAAATTGTCAAACGTACGTGCTTCAGGTTCTGATGAAGCTATCCGTCTTGTTCCGGTACGTCCTACGACGTTGGAAAAAGCGATGGAATGGATCAAGGACTCTGAGCTTATCGAGGTCACTCCGAAGAACATCCGTCTTCGTTGCCGCGAGCTAAGCCCAACAGCACGTGCGAGAGCAGCGAAGGAATAATGAACACGAACGTCGCCATTGAAATTAAGGATTTAACCAAAAAATACGACGATAGAGTCGCTGTCGATGGAATAAATCTGGAGATTTACAAGGGCGAATGTTTCGGGCTCTTAGGTCCAAACGGGGCTGGCAAGTCTACAACCATGAAAATGATGTACTGCTCAGCCCTCGTTACCAGCGGGGAGCTTTATGTTCTGGGTTTGAACGTAAAGAAAAACTACCGCGAAATTAAATCCAGAATCGGCGTCGTCCCACAAGAGGACGGCCTCGATCCCGACTTTACCGTCCTTGAAAATCTTTCTGTCTACGCTAGTTATCATAATATTCCAGCTGCTGAAGCCGATCTGCGTGCTCAGGCCTTGTTACGTTTGATGAAGCTTGAGGACCACCAAGATCGTTCTGTGGAAACACTGAGTGGTGGCATGAAACGACGTTTGGCAATCGCACGTGGCTTAATAAACTCTCCCGAAGTTATTTTCCTGGATGAGCCGACGACGGGCCTGGACCCCCAAGCTCGTTTGTGGATTTGGGACTTCTTCAAGCATTTGAAGTCTGAAAAAAGCACTCTTGTTTTGACCACACACTACATGGAAGAAGCTGAGCAGATGTGCGATCGCGTGGCGATCATTGATAACGGTAAAATTCTGACAATTGGGAAACCCAGAGATCTGATTCGTGACCTGATTGGTAAGGAAGTCGTGGAGTTCGACACCAATCCTGTGGATCTGAACTACTACCTGGGGCGCTTGCGTGCTGAAGGTTTTGCGTATCAAGTTATCAAAGATACCGTTTCTGTTTTGGTCAAAGAAAATCAAGAAGGCCGCCGCGTTGTTGATTTGATCGCGAGCGATAAGATCTTTATTCGTAAGCCGACTTTGAATGATGTGTTCTTGAAACTGGCAGGCCACCAGTTGAGGGATGAATAGCATGAAATTCAAAGAATGCTTTTCAGTACCCAAATTCAACAGTGGTGCGCTTAAAGTTTGGCAGCGTAATTTTTTATATTTCAAAAAAACCTGGTTGGTATCGATTTTTTGGATCGTGATTGAGCCCGTGATCTATTTGGGCGCCATTGGTTTTGGTTTGGGTTCTTTTGTAAATAACATGGGAGGAATGTCGTATATCGAGTTCTTTTTCCCAGCTCTTTTATCGACCACAGCAATGTTGGTAGCTTTCTTTGAAGGGACCTACGGCAATTACACGAAACTGACTCATCAAAAAGCTTATGCGACGATTATGTTAACTCGTATTGGTCCGGAAGAAATTGTCGCGGGTGAACTTTTGTGGGCCGCCTCCAAAGGCTTTTTCGGCGTTATGGGCGTGACTGTCGTTGCGATCTTTTTCGGTCTGATTGATTCTTATCGCATTTTGTTGGCATTGCCGGTGCTGTTCCTGATGTCAGCTTTGTTCTCTTGCATTGGTATGATCTTTACATCCTTTGCGCGTAACTATGATTCTTTCATTTATTCGACGTCGGGTTTGATTGTCCCAATGAGCCTTCTAAGTGGAACATATTTCCCGTTAGACCAGTTGCCATCCACCTTGCGTTACGTTGCTTATTTGTTCCCACTGACTCATGGAGTGGCGGCCGTCCGTGGAATTCTGCATAACGGAAATTGGATCTGGATCGTGGCTCACATAGCTACTTTATTGATAGCTACGTGGATTGCGATGAATGTTTCTTTTGTGCGTATTCGTAAAAAACTCTTAAAATAGTTTTCGATCCGATGATCTGCTCAAAAGATGGAGTCTTCTTCAGGGGACTCTTGTTGTTGCTGTTCCTGTTCGGCTTTTTCCAAGTCTTCCAAAGTCATTTGGTCAATTGCTTGATCTAATTCGCCAGGAGGCAATTCGGGGCCTAAGAAGTTCTGAATCTTGATCATCGCCGTTTCATAGTCAGCTTGGGAAATTCTTTGATAACGATAAAGATTTTCGACGATTGTGGAAAGCCGTTTGCGAGCAAAGGGCGTGAGTTCTTTTTTAAAGTAAGAACTGGAGTATTTCACGGGATTGGGCAGCACCATCGCTAGGAATGCACTTTCGACCACATCGAGTTCTGCCGGAGATTTTTTAAAATAAAAGCTAGCCGCTTTTTTTACCCCATAGACATCTTTGCCGAACTCCACGACATTCAAATAGCGCTCAAGAATTTCTTTCTTCGTCAGAGTTTTTTCAATGCGATCAGTGATGATGGCCTCAAGGCCTTTTCTGAGGAACGTACGATCCTTATTAAGGAACATGTTCTTGGCCAACTGTTGAGAAATGGTCGAGCCCCCACGCTTATAAACGCCAGTCTCCCAGCCTTCGCGAAAGTTTTTTTCTATGACATCCCATTCGAAGCCATGGTGATTGAAGAAGTTAGAATCCTCAGTCAGCACGATGGTTTTTTGCAGAAAAGGGGAGATCTGTTTCAGGGGCGTATATTCTTTAGATCCCGGGCACAGATTGACCTGATACATAGTGGTGATCAGGCAGCCTTTAATTTCTTTTTCTGAAGGCAGGCGTGACCATAGTAAACTAATAGCAGAAAGCATGATAACAGTGATGGCTACAAAAAAAGCGACAGCAGCCTTCATGTTACTTAAGCATTCCCTGTTCTTTGATCCATTGAACACTGTTGTGAATGGCTTCACGAGCAGGACGAGGATGGAAATCCAAATCCTTTTGCGCTTTGGAGGAATCAAACCAGTGATACATGGTTGCCGTATAAGCGTTTTCTTTACTTAAAGGACCTTTAAAGCCCATCTTTTCCATGACATCACCAATGGTGCCGACCAAATGAAGCATTTGATCTGGCAGATGGTGTATTGGAGCCGGAACCCCAGCCTCTTCTGCGATAATACGGAAAAGATCTTTGATAAGAATATTTTCGCCAGCCAAAATATATCGCTCACCCTTTTTGCCGACTTTCCAAGCGGATAAAATTCCTTTGACGACATCTTGAACAGCGACAACGTTAACGCCGCCAGAAGTATAAAATTTAAATTTCCCTTGAGCTACTTTCAGCATCATTTTGCGACTGCCTTTGCGGGCATCGCCGGGGCCATAAATGGTGGAAGGATTTAAAATAACGGCGTCGATCTCGCCTTTTGCAACAGCCTTTTTTACAATTTCTTCAGCTGCGAATTTTGTTTCAAAGTAACCTAAATTAAGGTCATGAACATTGAATTCAGATTTTTCATCCATAATTTCGGATGAGGAGCGGCTTCCGCCGATAGCAACGACCGAAGAAAGATGCACCAAACGGCGAACATGGCATTCTCGACAAACTTCAACAACGTTTGCGGTCCCTTGTACGTTAACTCGTTCCATCAAGGCACGGTCAGAACCTTTATAAGCGATAACTCCGGCTAGGTGGAAAACAGTGTCGATTCCTTTGAAGGCTGCCAACAAAGATACGATGTCTGTGACATCGCCATAGACATACTTGCAATTGATGCCGTTGAGTTCGCTCAGGTCGCTTTTGGGTCGGACCAGAGCGTAAACTTCATGACCCTCGTCAACAAGAGCTCGCGTAACCCAACTGCCCAAGAACCCATTTGCACCAGTAACTAGAACTTTCATGTGGTGGTTGCCTCTTCTTTGTCTTGTTCATCAAAACGAGCTAATAACCTTTGGCACATACGTGCACAGAAAATACCTACAATAACTCCGAGGACGGCGCCACCAATAACATCTGCCGGAAAATGCACGCCATTATAAATGCGGCTATATCCAACTAAAGTGGCAAGAGTAAAAAGCGGAACAGTCATCACTGGAAACAGAATTGCAACAAAAGTTGCAAAGTTAAACATGTTCGTAGCGTGATTCGAGACAAAGCTATAGCCCCCAAAAGGGGACCGCACCTGCACTTGCAAACCCTGAGTTTCTGCAGGCCTCGGGCGCTGGACAGTTTTTTTGAAAGCCCAATTTCCAATGCCATCGGAAAGAGACACACTCAAAATGGCGCAGATAAAGATGGTTGAGCCTTTTTTCCAACCTCGACGCCAAATGAAGAGCGCAATAATCAGAGGAATCATGATGAGCTTGAAAGGACCTTTTTTATGAAGATCCGTGATGAACGGAAAAAAGCTGTCCGCCCAATCGGCCGTCCATGAGGAGTTGATCAGCATGAAAAGACGTTTATCGAGGTTTATTATGAATTCAAACATGGTGAAGATAATAATCTAAATTTCCGCCCGCAGAAAGTCTAGGTCTTCCTCTGGTCCAAGTGCCTCGAGTCATTCACTATGGCAGTATATGTCCATGGACAAAGCAACTATGTTAGGGCTCGTTGTGGGCTTTGGTGGGATCATTGCCGGAAATCTTCTGGAAGGTGGGCATATGGGCTCACTGATGCAGTTGACGGCATTTATTATTGTGCTCGCAGGAACAATGGGGGCCGTTATGGTTTCCAGTTCTGAAAAAGATCTTAAAGTCGGATTATCGTTGGCAAAAAAGGCTTTCAAGTCTGAAGAAAGCAAAGCACCCGCCCGTCTTGAAGAAATGGTGGAGTATTCCCGAATTGCAAAAAAAGATAGCCCCTTAGCACTCGAACCACGATTGGGTCGCATCCATGATCCGTTGATGCAAAATGTACTGCGCACGGTTGTAGATGGCATCGACGTGACGACAATTCGAGATATTTTTGAAACACAAATTCATCATGAAGAAGAAGAGCTCTTAGCGGGCGCAAAAATTTGGACAGATGCGGGAGGCTATGCGCCTACCATCGGGATCATTGGTGCGGTACTAGGATTGATTCATGTCATGGGCAATTTGACCGATACCAGTAAGCTTGGGGCGGGTATTGCTGTGGCATTTGTTGCGACTATTTACGGCGTCAGCTCAGCGAATCTTTTATTTCTTCCTTTAGGTAATAAGCTGAAAAGAAAAGCTCAAGACGTCACGCGCGAAAAGATGATGATTCTTGAGGGCGGACTCATGATCGCTCAAGGTGCGAATCCCTTAGTTGTGGAACAAAAGCTTAAATCTTATATCGACAGTCACGTATAGGTTTTTGATGGCAGTAAAAAAGCGCAAACACCAAGAACATGAAAATCACGAAAGGTGGCTGGTCTCTTATGCAGACTTTATCACGCTGCTTTTTGCTTTTTTCGTGGTGATGTATGCGACCTCTAG
>JBJTMR010000058.1:0-6624 GCA_046070625.1 Bdellovibrio sp.
AATAACGCCTGCAGCGGCTTGTTGAGAATCAACTGAAAGAGTTTCGCCAATGCGCCAATCATTCGTGGAGGTATCGGCACGAAGAGTCTGATCATCTAAAATGGAATCAATGACGGCTCGCGTGTCTTTATTCGGGATATAAGCGGGTTCGCTGGCTGGCTCGCGAATGATGATAGGCACTTCTTCATCCATGCCGTACGCAAATGGCACGAATGCATAAAAAATCAGCAGAATAGAGATCAGCCCTCGAAATATCATGGGCTGACCATAGCGCAGAATTATTTGGTATTCAATTGATCCTTAAGGCTTCCAAACAGGCGCAGGATGTCGGAACGAGTCGCCTCTCCCAACCATATTTTTTTTGCCTGAAAGGCCGTCAAATCCCAAGCTCCAGGAATTCGTCCATAGAAAACTAAATAGGCGAAACCCTGTTTTAAAAGCGTATCGGAGCTGCTTTTACCAAGCCCCTGCAAGAACGCCATAAAGCGCGGAGTTGCGGCATACACCTCATCTAACGACAATGTCTGATTACGATCACGATCATAGACAACCATAATGGCCTCTACATAATGCACAATGGTCACCATCGTGCGCACGTTCGCGGTTTCAATCAGATGAGGTCGCTGATCTGGCGCCAACGAAGCCGACTTCAAGGAGTTATAAAAGTCATTCCATTGAGTATCATTCATGCGCGCCACATAGGACGCCATATTGGGTAAGTTGTCAAAATAGCCGCCAAAGCCTTTACGAAGGCGCGCTTGAAAGCAGTTTTCATTTAAATATCTATTGCCGAATATATCCTTCACATTCACTGCACAACCCGAGGACTCAATGTCGGTTTGGATATCACTGGCAGAAGACAGGCCCGCACTGAATAACACACTCACAAACTCATAAGTTTCACGAATATCCATCGAGTCGTCGCCGTTACCACTGAATGTAAAGAAGTTCGCCTCCAGGAAACTGCGACCTCCGGTGTTTCCCGTACGCGGATCAAAGGCTTTAAGATCCGTCATCAAATCGGTAAAATCCTCATACCAAGTAATAAGACCTTTTCGGCTCAGGCGCGCTTCAGACAAAACTCCGGCTTGGTTGTCGCCGTAGGCCAACATCAACCCGCGAGACATCGCCCGCATCAAATTGGATTTCGTTAAAGACTTCCAACTGGTCGGCAAGGTTATGTGCGCATCAACTTCAAACATTCTTCCGTGCTTATTGTACGTTAAAAGAACAGGCGCTTTAAGTTGCTCGCCAAGATCAATCCACGCATTTTGTAACGCCGTCTGTTCGTAAGGATCATTTGAAAATCCTTTTTGCAGCGAGTTTCCATTGCCCATCTCGCGATAGCTCTTAAGCAGGCTTTCCTGAGTCATCGCCTGGCCGCGGGATTCCGCACTGACAGCATCAATAAAGTTTTGATTTAAGCGCCAGACATTGAACTCACGACGAAGCGAAGCCAAGTGACCTTTGTCCAACCCTAAGATCCCACGGGAATCGCCATTTCTATGCGCATCAAGCAGTCGCAAAATGCCCGCGCGATAAAGGCGCTTGATGGACATTTCACGAATATCTAATTTTAAAACAGGCATAGCCGTCTCAATCAAACTATCCAAATCTTCCAAAGGAATAAGCCCTTTGGTTTTCATTTGATGACAGTGTTCGATTAAGTCGAGACCTTGACCAATAAACTGACTGACTTCCCGAACCTTTGATTCACTGCTGACGTCAAAATTATGAATCACGTAGTGATACTTCAACGCCAAACCATAAAGATCGACCAAAGTATCCAGACTGTCTTTCCATTGGCGCAACGTCACGATTTGAGCTTCTCGTCCCATAAGGACGTTCTTTACAGATTCCACAATAGGGATCACTTTTGAATACTGCTCATAAGGCGCGAAAGGCTCGGTGCCTTTAATAAAATCTGAAAAGCCTGAAAAAGCAGCCTTGGCGTCATCCAGAGAGTATTCCGACTTAGACAACTCTGTTCGTTCCAACAAACGTTGAAAACTAGAGCGCACCTGCTCAACCGCACTAGACACTCGCTCAAAATCTGATTTTTTGTTCGGCAATTGATTCAGCAACACCTGGACGTGTGGCGAAAGCTTCACGGCTTCATCACGGGTGATGGCCAGAACATCCACCAGACGCGTGATTTCTTCCTTGGTCAGAGTTTGTACAGACCCCCCAAGCAAAGCCTTCTTGATTTTCATCAATTCTTGCGCAAACTCTGGAGTCACTACGTTTTCTTTAAGAAAGTACTTACTAAAGAAACGGCGCATTTCATCCATGGTGTAGGCATTCCCCTGAGCACCATAAGTTTTCTTTTGGAAATAGGTCAAACCGTCTCGCAGACAATCAAAGCCGTCGCGAATCTCCGCTTCCTTAGCAGTCCCCACAGTAAATTTCTTTAAAGTTCTAGGGACATCTTTAAGGCACGCCAAACGATCATTGCTAAATTTAATTTCTTCCTTCGGGGCCTTTTGACCATTCATAAAGTCACTGCACCCTGTCGATGCAAGACCTAAAACTGCAGCTATTGAAAGGAGCAGATTTCGTTTAAAAGACATAGGAAGCCCCAAACATTAGGCGATCGTTATTGGCAAACTGGGCCAGATCATTCTGATTATCTTGATCCGTAGGACCCGCCTTCAACATTTGCATTTCCCCAAAGACGGTCCACAAGCCCGACATACGCAAACGTGCATTCACACGTAACAACTGAAAATCATTTTTATCGCTTTGAGTGAAGCTCACCTTCGACATTAAGCGACGGCCTTTGCCCAAATACCAGTTATGCAACACCGAAGCCTGGTTGGCTTGATAGAAAGGATAAAGATTCGTCAGCGGCTCATTGGCCTGATTCTCGCCGACCTCTTTCACTTTTCCACCATAGATATCTAAACGCATAAAGTTCAAGGCCCACACGCCATTGTCCCACTCTAAGAATGGGCTCACCAAAACGGCATCTTCAAATAATGGTTGAGTCCACTCTGGATCGTCATAAACTTTTTCTTTGGTTGGGCGATCCCAAATACTGCTGACACCGACGCGGAAGCGATTCCACTTGTAAGTAACATCTGCACCAGTGAGCGAGTGATAAAATACCTGAGGCTTTAGCTCGACACTGCCTTTAAGAGTACTTAAATCCAGACTGCCTTGGTAACCAAGAGCCAGAACGTTATCGGGCTTATAGATATAACTTGTTTGGACACGGAAGCCTTGAGGATCACCAAAGCTTAACTTCGCCCCATAAGAGTTTTGCATCACAATTTCCGACGTGCTCGGTTGATTCATGTGATATTGCATTTCCGTCGCTTCATCCCAGATGCGCACGCTTTGCGGTGGATTGTGAAACCACGGATTGCCTTTGACGAAATCCCCGTCTTGAATTTCAAAACTGGGGCCTTGGCTAGGAATAAAAAAGGGCGATGCAAACAACATGAAGGTGTACTGAGGCTTATCGATTTGCCAGAAGATACCTGTTAGACCTTGGCGCTCCGGCGATAAAGGATTCCATTTAAATAATGGCTCCCACACACCCAAATCCCAACGCGCATCCAGCTCACTCCAAAGCATCTCTTTGCGGCCGACATAGAAAGTCGTTGAATCACTTTGACGAGACTGCAGATAAAACTCGGAAATATTAAGGTAATTTAAAAGAGGCGAACCTACCGCAACGCCGCCAGAGATGTCCATTTTAAGAGGCGCATCAGAAAAGGGCTCAGTTTTAAGAGACGCCCCCACGAACTGATAATTGTTTTTTTGCGTAGCTTCAAACTCAGGACTAATAAAAGAGTCCGAAAAAAGCTTCATCTCAGTTCGCACCTGAGCCAACGCAAAATGCGGCGTTAAAAGCGCCATTGCACTTCCAACAAATGATAAAATTAAGGTCCCTAAAGACGGGCGCCTAAAAGCCATGGGCCTCCTGAGCTAACTCCTATACTTCACAGGTCATGCCCAGTCGAGGTCTCTTTAAAGAGACCTCCATTTCCATATTTTAAACAAGTGACCTTTTGCGGCGCCCTTGGTAGGATTTTCCCATGTTCCAAAATGAGACTCCGCCTGCCCGTTTTTTAATCATTCGCTTTTCTGCATTTGGTGATGTGGTACAAACCCTCAGCGTCCCTTCTGCTATTGTGGCGGCGTTCCCAGGGGCCGAAGTTCATTGGATTACCCGCAAAGACATGGCGGGGCTTCTGCGCAGTCACCCACACATTCACCGCGTTTGGGAGTTCGATCGCAAAGCTGGATTGCTGGGTTTGATGAAACTCGTTTGGTCGATGCGCGGGCAAGGCTTCACGCATATCTATGACGCCCACAATAACTCTCGTTCGCGCGTGATTGTTTGGATGCTTCGTCCACTGGGGTTTCTTGGCCTTGGACCTCAATTCATTCGCCGCTCCATCCGTCGCTGGAAAAGATTTTTGCTCTTCAAATTCCGCATTAATAAATTCGAGCAACCTTTCAGCGGTCAACGTGATTTACTGGAACCCTTAGAGCCTTGGGGAATTTCGCGTATAGCGCCTCCCGCTCCGCAAATTTTTCCCAGCTCTGATGTCATGGAAAAAGCTCGTTCTGTGGTCGGAGATTTCGCCAACACTGTGGCACTGGCTCCCTCTGCTGCCTACTTCTTAAAGCGCTGGCCAAAAGAATATTGGAAAGATTTAATCCAACTGATGCCAGGGCAAAAGTTCATTTTATTGGGGGGCCCGGAGGATTCATTTATTGAAGACATCCAGGCGGCGGCTCCGGATCGGGTTTTAAATCTTGCCGGTAAAACATCTTTACAGGTGAGCTCGGGCGTAGTCGCTCTTTCCCGTGCTGTCATCAGTAACGATACCGGCTTGCTTCATGTGGCCGAACAACTCGGAAAAAGAACCATCGCTTTAATGGGACCTGCCCCTTTTGGTTTTCCCTCCCGACCGACAACAAAAATCATGGAATTAAATCTTTCTTGCCGCCCTTGCAGCAAACATGGCCAAGGCCCTTGTGTGAATAAAGAAAAATTCCACAAATGCCTGGTCGATATCACTCCTTTACAAGTAGCAGAACAACTGCGTTTGATTCTTGGAGAAACCACGCGATGAGTATTTTGGTTTTTTGGTTTTATAAGTTTATCATCGTGCCTTTCGCTTGGCTTTTGTTACAGGCTTTACGCCCCTTTCTGGGTGGCAAACTTCGAGAGATGATCGAAGACAAAAATCACAGTTTTTATAAAATTAAAATTTCCGGCGCGGAAAGGGCCATTGCCGAAGCTCGTCCGTTATGGATACACGCTGCCAGTGGCGAAATTGAATATGCTCGTCCCGTGATTCGCGAATTCAAAAAGCGCTATCCGGAAGTTCCTATTTTGGTGACCTATTCTTCACCTTCAGCAAAAAAAATCCTAGAGAGCATCCACGAAGTCGACGTATGGGCCTCATTGCCATGGGATTTGGATTTTATGCTGGCTGGCTTTATCGCAAAATGGAATCCGCGTGCACTCTTGTTTTCGCGCACGGATGTGTGGCCGGTCCTGGCACAAGTCGCAAAAAAGAAGAACATCCCCACAGGATTATTTTCCGCAACATTTGCTGACAATTCTTCACGCCTGAAAGGTCTTTCACGTTATTTAACTAAGTTTGCGATGAATCACATGGGTGAAATCCATTGTGTTTCCGAGGAAGATCGCGCCAACTTAGAGCGCCTACACTTAAGCACAAAGATCGTCGTCAGTGGCGACACGCGCTTTGATCAAGTTTTTCATCGTTTAGAAAATCCCAAACCTCTGAAAAACATCCTTATGCCCTCCCCCGATGATTTCGTCCTGATTGCGGGCTCTACGTGGCCAGAAGACGAAGCGATCCTAGTTCCGGCCTTAGCAAAAATAAAACGTGAAGGCTTAAAAATTATCATTGCACCCCATGAAACCACAGAAGCCCATTTGGAAAAACTGGAAAAGCAGTTCACCGAAGCCGGTCTTCCATTTGTGCTTTACTCTAAATCGACAGAATGGCCCGCAGGCAGCATCTTGCTAATAGATCAGATCGGAATTCTGGCAGAACTATACACCTGGGCTGACATCGCCTTTATTGGCGGCAGCTTCAAAAAACAAGTGCACTCCGTCATGGAAGCCTTAGCTGCGGGATTGCCAGTCATGGTCGGCCCGTATCACCAAAACAACCGCGAAGCTCTCTTTTATCAAAAAAAGAATTTCTCCTCCGGCATGATCGTGCAAGTTGTCCATACATCCGAAGACATTATGGTTCTGGTTGATCGCATGAGGAAAAAGGCTTTCGAGTTCCCACAAATCAAAGAAGAAATCAGAAGCGAAATCGGCAAGAACAAAAACTCTACGCAAAGAGTTCTTTCCTCTTTCTTTTAAGTTGGATCTGGGGCTGAGACTGTTTAAGAGGGAGCTTGGACCTTTTCCTTCCTTCGGACAGTCCTCGCTCTTTTCTTTTTTAGGCTTCGTTTTTTCTGGGGTTCGATTTAGATTACCATCATCTCAACGCTTTCGGACCTGCGGAACTTGGAATGAAAAGGTCCAAGCTCCCTCTTAAACAGTCTCAGACGACGTTTTTGGAAAAAGAAAAAGGAAAGCAAGTCTTTGCGTTCCTATTTGGCCGAAATCTTAAAGAA
>JBJTMR010000059.1:0-10586 GCA_046070625.1 Bdellovibrio sp.
AGGAAAAAGAAACCAGCTTTGTGGATAAGCAAAAGTTTGTAAGCTATTCCATGTATCCCCACTGGATCTTTATTTTGAAGTGGGCGGCTCCGGCGATTATCGTCGTCGGATTTGTTCTGCAGATCATCGCTTTGGCGAGTAATTAAGAAATAAAAAAAGGAGCCAGGGCTCCTTTTTTTCTGCGTAGAATTTCATCCCAAGGATGTTTGTTAAAAGTTCATCCCAAGGATGAAAGTAAAGTCATAGAAGTCGCCGGTTAGATTTTTATCTAAGTGCTCAGTGTTATCTACGTAAGATTTGTTTTCATCTGAAAAGTTCACGTAGTGGTAAGCGCCCTGTACGCCTAGGTAAGCCTTTTTGCGCATCAGGGGGATTTCAACCCCGGCACCAATATCCACGCCCATCGTTGAATCACGGCTGTAGCCATCAAGACCACCGATCGTATAGGTGCGATAGAATTGTCCCAAGCCGCCGAGGATATAAGGGTTCAAGTCTGCAAGGCCACGAGTCACGTTTTGCGTATTCAAGTAGTACTTCAAGTCAAAATTGATCGACGTGATTGAAACATTCCCGGTGTATGTTTTTGAGTTGTCATTCACAGTGAACTTGACCGCATGGTCGCCAGTTTGAAAACCAAGAGTTAAGGCCAAACGCAAATCAAAGAAGTAACTTAAGAATAAACCAAAAGTAGGAGCTGCGGAATATTGATCCGCAAAGTTACCTGTGAATCCACGATAACCACCCGCAAGGCCGACGGTGAAAAAGCGACCATTGCGGAAAAAATTTACGTCAGCTTCTTCGTCAGAGTCTTCGTCAAATTCAGAATAATCAGAAAATGGATCATAGGCTTCATCTGGGTCTGATTGAGCAAGGAGATATGATTTATGGTCAGAGCTTTGCGCATGAGATTTCAATGGCGCAAAAATGCTTGCTGCCAGCAATAGAGCTAGAAGGCCGGAATGAAGTATAGTCCCAGTCGTTTTCACAAGTTCCCCCTGTATACTATTATCGAATGAAAACCCTTAAAACTTCAAAGAAAAGCAGAATTTCAAGAGGGAAAAATGAAGTTCTGTCTCACCTTGAGCCTTAGCCCGCCTAGGGGTTTGAGTTTATTCTGTAATTTTAATGTCTCAATATGAGATCCCGAGGTGACGAAAAAAGGCGAGAAATCTTCTTTTAGACAGTGGGGACGCATTTAAACTTTTCTGAGTTTAAATGAAATGGGTCTCGGCCTTGCAGTATGGACACCTGAATATTACAGGAGATTTTATGAAGATTGCTATCAAAACCATTATGGTTACGGGTCTTTTCTTTGGTCTGCTTGGGCAAGCCCAGGCCGCAAAAAACGTGACGTGCCAGGCTTCTTTTCGGAGCGCCAATCCTCAGTCCCCCGATGTTCGAATTCTGGATTGGTTTCGGTATTCGCCCGGTCAACATGTTCCAGATAGCTCGAGTCCCCCTGTCATGCCAAGGCTGTCGATTTCAACTCCCATTTATTCAGAAGCGGATCTGTTAAGGCTGAACGCGGAGGATTGGGATAAGATGATCGCACTTGATGAAGTCTTTCAAGAGACTGTGGCGAAGTATTTCCGCGATGACACCATTTTCCAGAGATATGCAGATGCCGACCATGCAAAGATTCTGGAGGCTTACAGGTGTTTCCGTGACCGAGCAGCGGGAGTGTCTTCTGGTGGCGGAAAAGTTTCCACCAATGCGGGTTCATCCCGAGGAAACAGTGGTGCTGGGAATACGAGTTCTCACTCTGGTGGCAGTACAAGTTCAATCCCCAGTACCAACAATCGCACTCCAAAGAAGAACTACCAAAGCGACCCAGCCTATAAGGCAGCGGTGGCGAAGCAGTGTCCCTGGACCGTTGTTTTTCAGGGACAGTCCTATGGCGTGACGAGTATGTTCCCAAACTATACTGCTGGATACACGTTGCAAATTCATTGGCAGCGCTTTGAAATGCCACAGTTATCGGTTCGAACACCGATAACAAGTCAGGATCAGTTGAATCAGTTGACGACCCAAGATTGGGCGAAACTCGAAAAAGCTTATACAGATTTGAATCTTGCATTGGTAAGTCCAGAGCAAGCCCGACAAATGGATTCCCCAACACGTCGAGAAGTATTCGCTTGTTATACAAATCGAGCGAAGGCAGTTGAAAGTGCAAAATACGGAGACGTAGGATCCAGTAGCTCTGCGAGCGGATCTTCTGGAGACTCAGGGCGCGCGCCTTATTTGTCAGGGAAATGCGTGAAGTTTTCAAATGCGGGCGCGGGTGTTTCGGATGACTATAAGCGCATTTCAAATCTTTGTAACAAGAAGATCGCCGTGGCTTATTGCGAATACTTAGGGTCTGACATGAAACGTTGTCAGACGGACTCAGACGACGCTTGGAGCACAAGTGGCACGATGCGCGCTGGCGGCAGCACAATGTTTTCGGCCCGCTTCGGGGCTTCTCGCAATCAAAGAGTTAGCTACTATGTTTGCGATATGACGAATGCGGCGAAATTGTGCTTACCACCAAATGGGCGCTCTGATAAGAGCGTAAACGACGGAAGTATTGGTGACTAAAGAGGCTCGTTAAGAGCTTTTTCCACAGCTTTGGTGATGCTGTCTGAAGAGGGCTTGGTGATTGAACTCCAGCGTTCAATCACTTGGCCTTTTCTGTTGATCAGGAATTTTTCAAAATTCCAACTAACCTCTTTGAAAAGTAATCCGGGTTTTTGGTCGGTAAGAAAAGCATAAACCGGTTGCTTGTCCTGTCCCGTGACGGGGGCTTTGTCGAAAAATGGAAATGTGCAGCCGTACTCTTTTTGCGCAAACGACTTGACTGTTTCGTTGTCGCCTTTTTCTTGTTTAAAGTCGTTGGAAGGAAACGCCAAAACGATGAATCCGCGGTCCGCGTATTTTTTGTAGAGGTCTTCTAGTTCTTTAAGTTGGGGCGTGAAGCCGCATTGAGATGCCGTATTCACGACCAAAACAACTTTTCCACGATAAGACGAAAAATTAATTTTTTTGCCACCAATATCATTCGCGGAAAGTTCGTAAAAGTTTTGCGGTCCCGCCGCGAGGGCGCCTGTAGTGAAAAACAACAGAGAAAGACAGAAAATTAAACGCATAATGGCCTCCGACCTGGCTATGTTAGGCTTCTGTTCCAAGAACCTCAAGAAAAAGACTTAAACTGAGGCTTGGATGCGGTGCGCACCTTTGACTTTAACAGTGTCAGATTTTCTAATTAATTGAACATCTTAGGTCATTTTTTGCGGGGGCCATTTGAGTATGGAAATGGGAAGTCCCATTGTTATCGTTTCTACGTTTGGTCGCGGTCATTGGCTGGCGGCAGCACTAGCCCAAGAAGGTATTAAAACGACCTTGGTGGATGTGTCGTCAAAGTTGGGCGTCTGGCCCGCTGAAGATCTCGAAGGACCTTTTGGTTTTTTTCGTAATGAGCGTATTTCTGAATCGCAAATGGAACGTTTGTATTCGGATGATGCTTTTGAGGAATTGCAAAATGGTTTTACCATGTGGCTTAATGAAGGTCCTATTGAATTCAAAGGTCCTTTGACAAAGTTTAAAATTGAAAATTCTAAGTTGTCACATCATGTGACAGAACTCCTGACGGCCAGCTCTCCAGATAAAAGTCATCGCGCCCTTTATAAAAACCTGACTTCGCTGACGTTTGATCAAAGTTGGCTTTTGCATTTTGCGCATCAATGGGCGGGGACCACTTATTTGCCGAATGCCTTGGGAGCCAATGAGGGCGAGGCGTTGCCGCTGTTTTCGTCTTTTCTGGTTCGCCAAGCAACCCGTGCGGGTTTGGAAAAATCTCTTCAGTGGTTGAAAACCAAAGGTGTCGAAGTCTTACAGCCTCACCAAATTGTCGACGCCTCTTTCGGAACAGGGAAGACGGTGACGGGGCTGGAGATCGCTGGTGAAAATCAAGGTCTTTACAAGCTTGAGCAGTTAGTGTGGATGTTAACAAGCGAAGAGACTTATTTCTTGAATGATCGTCTGGGGAAATATTTTTTCCCAGAAGGCCCTTTGGAATCAGAATGGTGCTGGGTTCGTTATCGTGTTTCTTTGCAGGATTGCTTAGAACGCAATAGTTTGCCTTTGCACACAGCGATGATTGATGACTTGGGTTCCCCGTGGACTCATGAGAACTTCATGATTTTGCAAAGAACTTCATTGCCAGATCAGTTTGACGTTTGGATGCGCATTCCGACAGTGCAGCGATTTAACAAAGAGTACCTGACTCACAAAGCTACTCGTATGAGTGGTCTTATTTCTCGGCGTATTTCTTTGGCCGAGCCTCAGGTATTAAGTTTTCCGCAAGAGTACTATTATACTTATGCGCAACTAGGAGCTCCACGTTTCCCCGTGTTTTCTGTGAAACATAAGGTGCCTCGCGGTCGCGTAGCGTTTGGAAACTTGCATTTGGATGGCCCCGAAGAATGGCCGCATTATGCTTGGGGGGCGACATTTGCTTCTAATGAACGCATTCGCTCCAGCATCCAAGCTTGGTGGAAAGAAAAACTTCTGAAGGAACAAAAAGAAAAAAGAAAGGAGCTTGGCTAGTGATCGAAAGGTATACACGCCCTGAGATGGGTTTACTGTGGGATGCGGATCACAAGTTCGGTAAGATGATGCAAGTTGAAATTGCCGTGGCGCAAGTTCAAGCACAAATGGGCATTATTCCGAAGGTGGCGGCAAAAGCTATCACCCAAAAAGCTCGCTTTAGCGTAAAACGCATTTCTGAAATTGAACGTGAAACCAAACATGATGTGATCGCTTTTGTTTCCAGCTTGGCAGAAAATATCGGACCTTATGGAAAGTTCGTTCATTTTGGAATGACGTCATCGGATGTTTTGGATACAGCGTTTAGTTTGCAAGTTCGTGAAGCTGGTCTGGTCTTGATGGCCTCGATCACGGGGTTGGAAAAGTCCTTAAAGACTCTTGTGACTAAGCATGCGGAAACTTTATGTGCGGGTCGCACCCATGGAATGTTCGCAGAGCCCACCACGTTTGGTTATAAAATGGCGGGCTTTTTAACAGAGCTTCGTCGTAATAAGAAACGCGTTAAAGACGCTTTGGATGGCATGGCGATTTGCAAGCTGAGCGGGGCCGTAGGGACTTATTCCAGCCAGCCTGCAAAAGTTGAAGCCGCTGTGGCAAAAAGTTTGAAACTTAAGATTGAAACTGTGGCAACGCAGGTAATTCCACGCGACCGACATGCGGAAATGTTGCTGGCGTTGGCTATGCTCGGAACCGGGCTGGAGCGCTTGGCTGTTGAACTACGACACTTGCAGCGCAGTGAAGTGGGCGAAGTGACTGAAGGGTTTACCAAGGGGCAAAAAGGCTCTTCTGCTATGCCTCACAAAAAGAATCCTATCAGTGCTGAAAATATCACCGGCCTTTCGCGCTTATTGCGTGGTTATGCGGTGGCGGGGCTTGAGAACGTGGCCTTATGGCATGAGCGCGACATCAGTCATTCTTCTGTAGAGCGTGTTGTGTTTCCGGATGCCTTTATCGCGGCCGATTATGCCGTTCATCGCATGAGCATTTTGTTGGACGGTCTAGACGTGAACAAAAAGCGTATGCAAGACAATATGGATTCGTCTCAAGGGCAATTGTTCAGTTCCCATGTTCTTTTGGCATTGGTGGCTAAAGGAATGGTTCGTGAAGAGGCTTATACTTTGGTTCAAAGACTTTGCCACGCCTTAGGTTATGGCGAGCATTTAAAAGATAAATTGATGGGTGATGAGACCGTTCGAGAGTTGTTGAAACCAAAAGAAATTGAAGAAATCTTCTTAGGAAAAAAACACAAGAAAGCCATCAAAGATATCATTAAGAGAGTAAAATAAAGTGTCACATTGGCAATTTCTTAAAGAACACGACATCATAGACGTGGTAGCCCCGGGTTACCCATCGCAGGCTCACGAAGTAGAGAGTGCTCGTGATTTTCTTTTAAATTGGAATCTGGTTCCGCGTATTCCCAAGGGGTTGATTAAGCCCCATTTTTTACATGCAAATGAAGATAAAGAGCGCTTTGCTTTTTTGAAGGCGGCGATTGAGTCAAAAGATTCTCATGTCATTTGGTGTTTGCGTGGTGGCTATGGCAGCAATCGGATGGTCCCGATGCTGGCGAAAATGAAAAAACCCAAAGAGCCTAAATTACTTATTGGCATCAGTGATATCACTTCGTTGCACAGTTTTGTCATACAAGAATGGGGCTGGAAGGTTTTGCATGGGCCCCTTTTGGATCGTTTAGGGCGAAAATTGGTCGCGCCAAAGCACGAAAAAGAAATGCATCAAATTCTTTTTGGCCAGGCAAAGGAAATCGAATTTAAAAATTTAAAACCGCTCAATGATACCGCTCTTAAAGTGCGATCACTGAAGTCGAAAGTGGTCGGGGGCAATTTAACGGTGTTGCAGTCGACACTGGGGACGCCGTGGCAGATTGAAACCAAGAAGTCTTTACTGTTTGTTGAAGATATCGGAGAGCGTGGCTATCGCATTGATAGAATGTTTGAACAATTTCGTCAGGCGGGATTGTTTAAACAATGCGACGGGTTGATTTTGGGTGATTTTATTGGTGGTGAAGAACCATCAACGGGAAAAAATAATTTTGATAAAGTTTTTAAACGTTGGGCAGGGGATTTGAACATTCCTGTCTTTCAAGGACTACAGGCGGGGCATGCCGTTGTGCAAAGACCAGTTCCTTTCAACACATCTTGTGTTCTTCAGGTGAAGAATGGGAAGGGACAGTTAGTGATTTCCACAGGAGGACGTGGCGAATGAAATATTCAGTACTAGAAAAAAATCTTATTTCCCAGCTTGAAGATCGTATTCGTGATACCACGCCAGGGGTGATGGTTCGCGCATATCAAGGTGGTAAGATCATCTGTGATGTGGCGGTTGGAAACACATATGCCTATTACGACTTTGCCAGCGTGACGAAGGTTGTATTTACCCAGCAGGCGATGATGTATGCCTATGAATTGGGAAAGTGGACTTTTGATTCTAAGGTTTCAGAGTTCCTGCCTTGGTTTCCCGGTGCAGAAACGAAAATCACGGAGCTTCTAACTCATAGTTCAGGGTTGCCGTGGTGGATGCCATTCTATCAAGAGATCAACATGAACAACTCCCGCGAAAAGCGTCGAGAGCAGCTTCGTGATATTTTAAAAGGCTTAAAAATCGAGAAAACCGAAACAGCGGTTTATTCTGACGTGGGTTTTTTGGCTTTGAGTTATCTTCTTGAAGAACTTTTTGAAAAGCCTCTTTTGGATGTTTGGGTCGACATTAAAAATAAATTCTATGCTGGCACGACGGTGGATTTCCACGCGGACAACCAGACTGCGACGAAGCTTTCATTGTTTGCTCCGACGGAGGAGTGCCCGGTTCGTAAAAGACTTGTACAAGGTGAAGTGCATGATCTTAATTGCTGGGCCCTCGGTGGGGTTTCCACTCATGCAGGCTTGTTCGGAAGCATTGATGATTTGGGCTGGTATTCGTTGCATTTGCGCTCGCAGTTGTTGGGGATTGCTCGTTACTCTATCCGCCAGAAGACCGCACAGCTCTTTGCCAAACGTGCTTTGCCGGAAGGTAAAGGCGACTGGGCGATGGGTTATATGATGCCGACACCGGGCTCTGCAAGCTGTGGCAGTTATTTCTCTTTGGATTCAATTGGGCATACGGGTTTCACGGGAACGTCTATTTGGTATGATCCGAAAATGGATATGAGTGTGAATATTCTTTCAAACCGCGTTTTATACGGACCAGACAATAAGGCCTTTGCCAAATTGCGTGGAGAAATCCACAATTGGATTGTTGAAAATTACAGAAGAAGCGGCGTGTAGCCGGTAGAGCTAGAACGACGGTCGTCGTGGAAGCTGCAGCAGCTTGATAGGAGTATTTTAAATGGAATTAAAACCTGGCAGTCATATTCACCTTATGGGTATTTGTGGAACCGCGATGGCATCCCTTGCTGGATTGTTGAAAGACCGCGGATTTAAGATCACAGGCAGTGATATGAATCCGTACCCGCCAATGTCGACTCAGCTGGAAAGCTTGGGGATCAGCATTCAAAAGGGTTATAAAAAAGAAAATCTTCATCCAACACCAGACTTCGTTATCGTGGGGAATGTTATTTCGGCGAACAATGAAGAGGCGCAAGAGCTGCTTAAATTGGGAGTTCCCTACACGTCTTTGCCCAAAGCAATGGGGGAATTCATCATCGAAAACCGCGAAAGCGTGGTGATTTCTGGAACTCACGGTAAAACAACGACAACGTCGATGATGGCTTGGGTTGCGGAGGAAGCTGGTAAAAAGCCAGGGTTTTTGATTGGTGGTATTCCAAAGAACTTCTCGCAAAGTTTTAAAAATCCTGAAGGGAATTTGTTTATTATCGAAGGGGACGAGTACGATACGGCGTTCTTTGATAAGGTTCCAAAGTTTGTTCACTACAGACCGAAACATGCGATTTTAACTTCGGTAGAATTTGATCACGCGGATATCTACAAAGATTTGCAGGCGGTTAAAGACTCTTTTGCGAAGCTCATGCATTTGATTCCTGAAAATGGGACTTTGCTTGCTTGTGCCGAAGATGCAAATGTGATGGAGCTAAGAAAGCTTTGTAAGGCCAAGAATTCTTTCACCTATGGCTTTAAAGACAACGCAGATTTCAGGGCGAAAGTTTTGTTCCAAAACGAAAAAGGCATTGGCTTCGAAGTCCACTATAAAGGTGAGATCTTAGGTCCTTACAACATGCAGATCACGGGGGATTACAATATCCTGAATGCAACAGCTGTTGTGGCGATGTCGAAATGCCTGGGCTTTTCAGAAAACAGAATCCAAATCGCGCTGGAATCCTTTGAGGGCGTTAAACGTCGTCAGGAAATTCTGGGCGAACCGAATGGTATTTTGGTGATCGAAGACTTCGCCCACCATCCAACCGCGGTACGAGAGACAGTGAAGGGTATTCAGAAGAAATATCCGAACAGAAAAGTCTTTTCGATTTTTGAACCAAGAAGCGCGACGTCTCGTCGCAAGGTATTCCAACAGGACTACGTGGCGGCATTTAAAGGCTCTCATGAAGTGATGTTGGCGAAGGCCTTTGATCAATCCAAAATTGACGAAGAAAATCGTTTTTCCTCCCACGAATTGATCGCAGATCTGAAAGCGTCCGGCGTAACCGCAGAAGACTTCGACGGCGCTGATCAAATCGTAGCCGCCCTAAAATCCCGCGCAAAACGCGGCGACGTGATCCTGATCATGTCCAACGGCGGCTTCGACGGCATCTACACCAAACTAATGAAGGCCCTCGAATAGGTACGCCGTACCTTTTTGTACCTTTTTGGCATGCGATGCGTAAAGTTAAGAAGCTCCGCTGGATAGGCGGGGCTTTTTTATTGTCTGTGTCCGAGGATCCGAGAGTAAGATGAGCGGCGCGTTATATGTGTGCGTTATCATTAGGCTAACGCGGGGTACTTCTTGAAACATAAGACTGCATTCGATACCTTTTTTCACCTATGTCAGCTACAGCGAATCTTACTCCATTAATGAAGCAATACTGGGACATTAAGTCCGTTCACCAAGATAAAGTTCTCATGTTCCGCATGGGCGACTTTTTTGAAATGTTCTTTGATGATGCGGTGAAGGCAGCTCCGGTTTTGGGGATTGCTCTGACTCAAAGAAATAAAAAATCTGCTGATGAAACACCGATGTGCGGGATGCCTCATCATTCAATTGCAGGCCCCATCAATAAACTTCTAGCGCACGGTTTTAAAGTGGCGATCTGTGATCAGCTTGAAGATCCGAAGATGGCCAAAGGTATTGTGAAGCGCGGAGTAACCCGTGTTCTGACTCCGGGTATGGTCTATGACTCTGACACTTTGGATGGCACTAAGCCTCATTACCTTGTGAGCCTAGATACGGAATCTATCAGTTTCTTGGATTCGACAACGGGTGAAGCGTTTTTCTTTAAATCATCTCATACGTCACATCTGTTGCGCTTCTTGCAAATCTTGCCAGTCGCGGAAATCGTGATCGCAAAAGATCACGAAGCTTTGTTGACGGGTGTCGATGGGATTCTTATCAGTCATCACGAAGACGTGATGGATGGTGGAAACATCTTGTTGGCAAAACAAGCACCGCAATCTGCGGCTCGTTTACTTAGTTACGTGAAACAGCTTTCTGGTGAGGAAACACTGAAAACTCTTTCTCCATTTGAAGAAAGAGATCTGGAACATCGTCTCGAAATCACCAACACAACTCTTCGGCATCTAGAGATTTTTTCGACCTACAAAGGCGAAGGTCTTGGCAGTTTGTTCCACGCGATCAATCGCACGCAAACTTCGGCAGGAAGTCGTATGTTACGTCAGTGGCTAAGTTTCCCACTGCGTGATTTGAAATCTATTGAAAACCGTTTGAACTCTGTAGAGTTCTGGCGCAGTCATGTTTTGGAATTAAAGCGCACTCGTCAAATCCTAAACATGACTGCGCCAGAACTCCACAGAGTTCAAACGATTTTCAATCGCTTTCAAATCACGCAGTGGGAAACTCAACCACTGACGCAACAT
>JBJTMR010000060.1:0-52229 GCA_046070625.1 Bdellovibrio sp.
CGTTTTAACGTACGACGTGGATACTGCCTCCTAAAGAACCCCTTATCTTCAAATTTCTCAAAAGTTTCAGCTGCCATAACGGGCTTATCGGCTTTCCTCCCCTGATTGCTTACGTCCAGAATCAAGTCTCATTCTGAAACGGGCTGGGTGAGTGAAAGGGGAAGGGAGGGGCCCTGCTGCTCATTCCTTCGGACAGTCCTCGCTCTGGGTGGTCTTTGCCTTCGTTTCGGACTTGGGGTTCGATGGGGGACTTCTTTATCTCAGGGCCCTGCTGATCAGTCCAAGTTCCGCAGCTCCGAAGGCGCTGAGATAAAGAAGTCCACCATCGAACCCCAAGCCCAAAACGAAGGCAAAGCCCCCAAGAGCGAGGACTGTCCGAAGGACTGAGCAGCAGGGCCCCTCCCTTCCCCTTTCGCTCACCCAGCACCGTTTCAGAATGAGACTTGATTCTGGACGTAAGCAATCAGGGGAGGAAAGCCGATAAGCCCTTTATGGCAGCTGAAACTTTTGAGAAATTTGAAGATAAGGGGTTCTTTAGGAGGCAGTATCCACGTCGTACGTTAAAACGTAAGGTGGGTGTGTTGTCTGCGGGATCTTATTTCGTTTGCGAAAGCGGCGAGATTGGCGAGGGCGGTATGTCCATCGTCTCTGAATATCTTTTGAATGAAGGGGATGAGGTTGTCGTGAGTGTGCAAATCCCTGGTGGGGAGTTTGCGTTTCTTCGCGGGATCGTTCGATCCACGCAAAAAAAAACGGGTGACGGTAAGGTCACCCATGGTCTGAGCTTCAGCGATATCGCCTTTGCTCTAAAAAGACAAATTCGCGCCTTTGTATCAGCGCGAAATTGATCCTTCTCTAAACAGGTCTAATTACTTCGCAGATGCGCGAGTAGCTAGGCGGCTGATTTTACGAGAAGCAGTTTCTTTTTTGATAACGCCAGTTTTAGCGGCTTTCATCACTTTAGAAGTGAAGTTCTTCAACAACTCAGGAAGAGCTTTCACGTCTTTAGCTTCAATAGCTTTAACTAGTTTTTTTTCAGCTGTTTTTACAGTGCCTTTACGAGCAGTGTTAACGGCTGTTTTACGGATAGATTGACGAGCTCTTTTTGCTGCCGACTTATGATTTGCCAAGGGATAACCTCCACAGTAATCTTCTTAAAACAAGAACCAAAGGAATTAACATAGGGTGTCTGCTGAAGCAAGCGTATTAAAAGAAGATCGTAAAAAGGTCCTTAAAAGGGCCTTTTTCATGGCGGGGGGAACCCTAACGAGCCGCGTTTTAGGGCTTTTTAGGGATATTGCCCTGGCAGCTCTCTTTGATCGAACCGTCACCGATGCTTGGACGGCGGCCTTCCGTATTCCTAATCTGTTTCGCCGCCTTTTTGGTGAAGGCTCCCTGTCTGTGAGTTTTATTCCGGTATTTATTGAAGCTCGCGCCGAGGACTTGTCGGGGCAGAGAGCTCAGAACCTTGTTAATGCCGTTTATACCTTGTTATTGATCTTTTTGGGCCTGATCACGGCCTTGGGGATTGTTTATGCGGAGCCTCTTTTAAAGATATTGTTGGCTGATACCTATGCCATGACGCCGGGGAAGTGGGAGCTGACGCTGCGAATGTCGCAGATCATGTTTAGCTTTGTCTTTTTCGTCTGTACCTATGCCTATTTTATGGGAATTTTGAATGCCTTGGGAAGCTTTGCGATTCCTGCCATGGCGCCGGCATTGTTGAATATTTCGATGTTGGTATTTACGTTCATGCCCGTGGCGTGGTTTCCCCAACATGGAGATGGGCTGGCCTGGGGAGTTTTCGTAGGCGGCTTCTTGCAGGCAGCAGTTTTGTGGTGGGCTTTAAAAGCTCGCGACTACCTTCCGCGGTTCCAGAAGCAAGTTTGGAATAAAGATGTGCGCCATGTGCTGATAAATTTGTTGCCGGGCCTCTTGGGTTTAGGATTGTTGCAGTTTGCGACTCTCGTGAATCTGCATTTCGCCAGCGGTTTGTCGGAAGGATCACTGTCCTATATTTATTGGGCAGATCGTTTGTTGGAATTGCCCCTGTCATTGGTGTCTGTCAGTTTGGGAGCCGCTCTTTTGCCGACGCTCAGTGATCTTTTTCAGCGTCAGCAAAAAGATCAGTTTCGCTCTGTAGTGCGTGAACACTTTCTTTTAAATTTCTTTCTTGGTTGGCCTGCAGCCGTGGGGCTGTTCTGTCTAGCAGAACCCATCGTTGAAGTTCTTTTTAAACGTGGGCACTTCAGCGGGAACGATGTTATGCAAACAGCGGTGGTTTTGAAGGTCTATGCCATCAGCTTGTTGATGATTTCTTCGGTCAGAGTTTTAGTCCCGGCTTTTTATGCCGTGAAAAACACCTGGGTTCCGGCCGTGACTTCTTTGGCGGCATTGGTGCTGCATATCCTGTGGGCTCCGTGGTGGATCCAGGAGCGGGGGTTGCAGGGGTTGGTTATTTCAAGCCTGTTGTCAGCCTTCGTACAGTTTGTTGCCGTTGTTTTGTGTCTTGAATACTTCAAATTGTCTTTTTCATGGAAGCAAACGGCTGCAGAAATGATCAAGATGATTTTTGCAGGTTTGGTGTTAGCAGTTGTCGTGCAGCTTTATCATCCACTTGCACAGGCGTTGCCCCCTTCCGGGCTGATCCAGACGGGGATCTTGACGCTAGTCATTTGCTTAGGGGCTACTGGATATCTCTTCAGTGCGAAGCTGCTTAAAATCGAGCATGCCCATTTTCTGTTGGACTATTTGAAGCGGAAATCTCAGCGGTAATAATAAGCTGACTCCCAAAGACGTGCGAGCTTGGATGTTTTATTTCCGGTTCGTGGAACCAGGCGTTTTATCTGGCCGTCAACGCGATCAATGGCAATGGCCGCTTTATCTGCCCGTAACGACATTTCCTCCGCAAGCTCGGTGATGCGACGAAGAGCAGGGCCGGCTTTTTTTGTGCAGGCGGGATCTCTTTCCGCCGCGTTCATGACCTCTGTGACCAGCTCAAGATTGTAATTTGTCACCTCGGAGAGGTCCTCCGACAACGCCTGGACATGGGAATTCATTTCGTGGAGGCGGTTCATGGTCGTGTTGAGCTTTCTTATATAATACGTGCAATACCCGACATGGCAGACAAGAGAAATGCAGGCCCCGATAGCACTTGTGGTGATGGCAAAGTTGACCACCGTATCAGGATTCGCGGTGTCTAGCAGTGAGTGCGTGTAAGAGAAATAAGCGACCCAGGAAAAATAAGCTAGTATTGGAATACCAGCGCCCACGACAATCGAGACATTGTACGACCTCAACATAAATCCTCCGAAACGAAACTGCATGTTGAGTTCAGCATAACGAAGACAAAATAAAAAAGCCCTCGCGAGAGGGCTTTTTTATCAGAACTAAGTTCTATGAGTTCTAGGGATTAGAAACCGTCTGTGGTTCCCACTTTGGCACGATTGTCGTCTTCAAAGGGAATCATTTCCGCAGCAGACGGAGAGGGGGCCTTCGGTTGATTTGCTTTTACACGCATCGGGACCACATTGCTTTTCTTCGCCGGCGCATGGGGGCGAGCTTGTTTTGCTTGTGGAACTGGAACTTCGCTGTGTTCGGCTTTGTTCCCCAGAATCACATTGTTGAGCTCGACCGTTAGGTTCAAGGACGTCGTTGCCAAGTTGTTGATTTCGCCGCTTGTCGCTGCAATTTCTTCCGCAGAGGCCGCATTCGACTGAGACGCCTGATCCAGTTGATTCATCGCTTTGGAGATCTGCTGAATACCTGTGGTCTGTTCAGAGCTGGCCGCTGCGATTTCGTTATTCAAATCGGAAACTTTTTTAATCGAGTTCACGATGTTGGATAGAACGGCACCACTTTTATCGGCAATTTTACTGCCGCGATCAATTTGGGATACAGAGTCTTTGATTAAAGATGAAATGTCCTTTGCTGAAGAGGCACTTCTTTGAGCCAGAGAGCGAACTGCTTCCGCGACCACGGCGAAACCTTTACCTTGCTCACCAGCACGAGCGGCCTCTACCGCGGCATTCAGTGCCAAGAGATTGGTTTGGAAAGCGATGTCGTCGATCACCGAGATAATTTCTTCGATTTTCTTAGAAGATCTTGAAATCTCGGTCATAGAAGCGATAAGGGATTTAATTTCATTTTCACCGGTTTCAGCTGATTCACGAGACGAAATCGACAAGGCCGCAGCTTGTTTGGCATTATCGGAATTCATCTGCACCATAGAGGACATTTCTTCCAGGGCTGCAACGGTTTCTTCAAGTGATGCAGCTGCCTCGGTGGAGGATTGTGACAGGCTGTTGCCGGCTTCGTTAAGTTGCTCAACGGAAGAGGCCACATTGCTACCCGCAGTACTTAAACGGTCCGCAATAGACGAAACCGAGCTTGAAACGCGCGTTGCAATCCAAAGCAGAATACCAAAAATGGCGAAGGCCGCCGCTGCCGTGATGCCCACGAGCAAATTCATCACAAAAGCCGTTGCTGCTTTTGCTTCTTTGCCTTCGGCGTCAGCACGCGCACGATACATTTTCACTGCGTCTCTATTAAAGGCACCGACGAGAGTACCTTTTTCTTGAATGGGTCCTTGTAACAAGACTTTGGCTTCATTCCATTTTGCAGGGTTATTGGTTTCAAGCAAAGCGGTAATTGTTTTCATATCTCCGATAATAGACGGGAAGGCCGTTTTTACAGAGTCGAACAATTTTTCTTCAGCAGGCATGAATGTAGAGTCTTGATAGTCTTTAAAGGCCGCTTCGAATTCTTCAGCGCCTTGTTTAAGAGTTTTCAAGCTGGTTTCTTTTTCTTTAGGGGTTGTGGCATTGAGGTAGGCCCACGACTGAAAACCAAATTTGTTTCGTGCTTGGCGCATTTCACCCAGAGCATCCAAGTTAGGAATGATATCAACATGGGCGCTGGAAATAACTTTTTGCATTTTATCAAAGCCATTCACGGATACAAAAAAGATCGCGGTAAATCCGAAGATTGGTAATACTGCCGCAAATAAAAGGCGACCTTTGATACCGCTAAACCATGAAGAGAAAGGTGACTTGTTCATTAACTATTGCTCCTTAAGTGTCCTAACTTGTCGGCGAATGTCTTACAAAAATGTAGGCAATGGATGCGAAATTTTATCGCAACCATTGCCTGAAGTGAGATAGGGCTAGAAACCGTCAGTGGTTCCCACTTTGGCACGAGAATCTTCATCAAAGGGAATCACATCTTGAGATTTTTGAGTCACGGAGCTTGCTGTTGGTGCCGATTTTCTGATTGGTATAACTGGGGTTGATTTTTCTTTTGAGGCTTTTTTGGTCTGTTGTGAGGGAATGTTCACAAATGAGCTATCTAGACTCTTGTCGGTTCCAAGCACGACGGCATTTAGCTCAAATGTCAGATTTTGGGCGGTGACAGCCAGGTTGTTGATTTCTCCGCTGGTTGCTGCGATTTCTTCTGCAGAAGCCGCATTTGACTGAGACGCCTGATCCAACTGATTCATCGCTTTAGAAATTTGTTGAATTCCAGTTGTCTGCTCAGAACTTGCCGCCGCAATTTCATTATTCAAATCAGATACTTTTTTGATTGAATTTACGATGTTTGATAGAACGGCGCCACTTTGATCCGCAATATCACTGCCGCGATCAATTTGTGATACCGAGTCTTTGATCAATGAAGAGATGTCTTTGGCAGAGGCGGCACTTCGTTGTGCTAGAGAGCGAACCGCTTCCGCAACCACCGCAAAGCCTTTACCTTGTTCACCAGCGCGAGCCGCCTCGACTGCTGCATTCAGAGCCAAAAGGTTGGTTTGGAATGCGATATCGTCGATCACAGAGATAATCTCTTCAATTTTTTTGGACGAGCGAGAGATCTCAGTCATCGAAGTGATCAAGCTTTTGATTTCATTTTCGCCAGTCTCTGCCGCTTCACGAGAAGAGACGGAAAGAGCTGCAGCTTGTTTGGCATTATCTGAATTCATCTGTACCATCGAAGTTAGTTCTTCGAGCGCTGCCACGGTTTCCTCAAGGGAGGCAGCGGCTTCCGTAGACGATTGGGATAAACTGTTCCCCGCTTCATTGAGCTGTTCTACGGATGAAGAGACATTGCCACTTGCTGATGATAAGCGTTCCGCAATTGAACCAACCGAGTTCGAAATTTTCGCGGCAATCCAACACAGAACACAGAAGATGGCTAACGCAGCAAATGCTGTCACCAAAATAACCAAGTTAAATACTTCAGTGCGAGTCGTTGTAGCCTCTTGCGCCTGTTGGTGGGCGACCTCATCATAAAGTTTTGCAACATCACGGTTGAAGTCACGCATGATGGCACCCACTTCCGTGTATTTGCCATAGAGTAGGGCACGAGCTTCTTTGTGTTTTACGGGATCGCTGTTATCAACTAAAGTAAGAATTTGGTCCATGAGGGCGAAGAATTCAGGAACGTGGTTTTTGGCCTTGTCGTGAATCTTATCTTCGCCATCAAGGAATGGAGCATCGGTATACTTTTTATAGTTCTCTTTGAATTCTTTGACAGCTTCTTGCGCAGATTTAAGGCGACTGTTGCGTGTTTCTGCATCTTCAGCATCCATGGCCGCAAGAGCTTGATAGCTGAACTTACTGCGAGCCTGGCGCATTTCGCTGATCGCTTGCAGATTGGGAATGATAGAGGTGTGAACGGTGGTGAGCATTTTGTTGAAGGTATCCAGACCTCGGAACGAGATGCCAAATATAATCGCGAAGCCGACCACAGGCATGATGGCTGCAAAGAGCAGGCGTCCCTTAATACCTTTGAACCAACTTGATAAACCTTGTGCTTTCATCTTTCTTTTCTCCGGGAAGTTTTGGTGATTTTTACCATTCCTTGTTCGGAGTATTTAGTATCTGTAATGAGTCCAGGATTTACGTATACTTTGGTTGTAACAGAGCGAGGTGAGCTCGATTAAAGGCTGGAGAAATAACAAGGTTTAATAAAGAGGGGAATGTTTTTGTAAAAAAAAAAAGACCGAGCCGGGGGCTCAGTCTTTAGTCTTAGATTCTTATGGACTCTAAGCTTACTTAACTTCAGCTAAAGAGTTGTAGGAGTCGCTGATTTTTTGCTGGCGCTCAACTTCTTTGTTCCAGCGATTTACTTCGCCTTTATAGCCTTGCTGTTTGCCTTTCCATTCTTTTTCTTCGCTTGCTAAAGAACGGCTCTTTTGACCGATTTGAGTGCTTTGATCTTTCAAGGAAGACGAACGAGATTGCCAGATTTTCTTTTCTTCTTGAAGCTGATTCATTTGCAGATTGTAGTCTGCGATATTCGATTCACGCTTTCTTTGATTTTCTTTGATCTTCGCGATCATGGCTTCAAGTTCTGCAATTTTTTGATTTTCTTGAGCTGTTGCCGACTTTTCATTGGTAATCAGAGTCTGAATCTCTTTTTCCTGGCTACCGACGCGAGTCATTGCCTGATTGTTCTCTTCAATCTGCTTTTGAACTTGATGTTGTTGGGATTCAACCTGAGATTTTGCTTTGGCGACTTCGTTCAGGTTGCCTTCAACAGTTTTTAGATTTTTCTGGTACTCAGTAAGATTTGCTTTGGAGTTATTTAGATTTGTTTTAATGCGCTCCAGGCCCTCTTTTGCTGTATTTTCAGCGAAAGCGACTGATTGCAAGTTCATTAATACACCAAGAGTTACTGCCGTCATTGTTTTTGAGATTTTCATCTTGAATTCCTTCCTTATTGATCTGCCATGCCAGCTACGCTGGAGTCTTGTGGACATACGTTCTTCAAAGACGAACGGTAGTGACCGACTTCATCTTCCCAGATTTCACCTTTAAATTTCCAATTCAAACTTTTTTCTTTTTCTACTTTTAGTTCAGGACGTTCTTTGTCGTTGATTGCGCCACCAGCCATTTGATAGCGGATGTGCTCACCAGCGCCAGAATACAGTTCGTACTGAAGAACATCATTTTGATCTAAGACACGGTTAAGTCCGGCAACCATTTGCGTATAGTTATCTGCCAGAACTTTACCCGCTTGTTGGCGAAGCTCATCCTTTTCCTTCTCAATACGTGCGATACCGACAGTACGCAGATTTTTAATGGAAGTTCGAGCTTTGTTAGCGATGTGATACTGAATGCGATAGCTTAGAAGCTTCTTTTCTGCCTCTTGAACTTGCGCAACAGCGGAACCAGAAGGCGAGTTGCCCTTAATTTGTTTTTTCGCTGCGACAAGCTGCTTGTTGGCTTCAACTTGTTTCGCCAAAAGATCTTTTTCAATACCAATCAGGGTTAACGAAATTTTGTTGAAATTTTGGATTTCATCTTCGTAGTTATTAATTTGCTTTTGCAAACTGACGAACCCGGGATGGCGAGCCAATTCAACAATGAAAGAGCGTGGCAAACCATCGACTTCTTTTAAGTCAGAGTTTTTAACCCAGCTTTTTACGGTGTCATAGTAAGCAACGCCTGGTTTGTGTGATGTTTTGTAAACATCCAGCTTTTGTTTCCAAGGACTGTATTTTTGGCGCATTTCATTCAAAACTTGAGCGCCGTCACCGTATTGGCAAAGGTTCAAATAACCCACTGTGCGGACCACGTAGGATTCTGGGGAGAATGCATTTTTAAAGAAGTCCGTATGCAAGGAAAACATATTCCCCGCAGCACCTTCGTAGTCTTCACCCAAAATTTGCGTCCAGGCGCTTTCCACCATTGCTTGCAACCAAAGAGGACTGGATTTGTCGACTTTGAGGTAAGATTGGAAGGCGTCTTTGTAAAGACTTTTTTGGAATTGGATTCGTGCCATTGTCAAAGCACCAACTGCGCGTATTTGCGACGTCTTTTGACCGTCGGTTACTTTCATGAGGGTTTCAAGATTGAAGACCGCTTCGTCGATTTTATTTTGACGATAGTTGAAAAGGGCAGAGAGCAACAAAGATTCAGGATACTTTGGTGATGTTTCACCGATATACATCAGTGCATCTTCCATCATACCCAATTGGCCTTTTGCTGAGTAATACTTTGCGCGCGTAATTTGATAGTCGTCATTTTTAGTAACGTCGACATCATATTTTTGCACCAATGGATCAATCAAGGCGATGTCGGAATTTTCTAGAACATTAATGTGCTTCACAAGAGCGAGGGTCGCTTTGCCTTGCCATTCTTTGTTCTTAGTTTCTTGGGCCACCTTAATCATGTAGGTTCTGAACTCTGAATTGAGTCCCAAACCTTTTGCTGTCATCGCATAGTTATAAAGAGCTTCTACGCGATGTTCAGGGTCGTCCATAAGTTCAGAGAAAAGGCCCATCGCCAGTTCGTATTTTTTTTGAATTTCAAGGAAGATCAAAGCTTGCAAAAGCTTATAATCATTCGGAGCGATTTCATCTATTTTGCTCAGAGTCACATGAGGCTCTGTCGTTTGTGGCTCAGCCACCTCAGACAGCATTTTGACGTCTGGGATTTTTTGGAAGGCATCAGGTTTGGTGATGACCTTTGGTTCGCCGACAACAACTTTGTAAGGCGCAACGTGAAAGCTCATCGCAGGTGCCGATTGATTTTTCTTGATGCCTTTTAGTTGAACCTCACGAGAAGCGGGCAGGCGAAGAGGGCTCAAGGCAGAGGCTTGCACCTCACGCTCTTGACCGATCTCCAGTGCTGGAATCGCTTTTACTTTAAAGGTTTCAACTTTACCTTTAACAACTTTCTTTTGATAAACTTCAAAAGTCGGCACTAAGCTGGATTTGACTCTGAGACCTGCCGCTGCTGGAACGGCAGACTTTTTAACTGTCAGTGCTGACTCGGCAAAGGCAGTACTGCATAAAAATGGCAGTACTAAAAATGCTTTCATTGGCTTTTTCATAAAAGACCCCCCGGCCTTGGGAACAAGTTAGTGCCAATAAGTGATACCAATCATCAGAGAGGTATCATTAATCATTGTTGAACCCAGATCACGAGAACCTGCGGCAGCATTACCACCACCAGGCAAAGCTTGACCGGGCACATAGAACTTCAATTGTTCTTGGTTAGACCAGGTGTTGATCAAGTCTGCTCTTAAGGCGAAATGCTCAGAAAAGAAGATTTGTTGGAACACGCCTAGTTTGTAACCGAAAGCGGACTTAGAGTCGTTGCCTTCGAACTTTGCGATTTCATAGTTCACATTTCCAAGACCCATCGATAGACCCATGTCGAAATAGATAATCGATTGATCTAAAACACTCATTTTTGCATAGAAGGGAACCCAGATCGCTGATGCAAAATATGATGATTTGAAGATGTTATGGTTCGGCATGGCTTTATACGTATTGACGAACTGGTCTACGGCATCATTGTCTTTCATGTCGGCGCTGTTATAGCTTAATTCAAAGCCCCAGCGTTCATTCATGAAGTAACCAAAGTCGGCACCCATGATAGTGCCTGAGCTGTACGCGTCGTTAAAAGGAATACCCGCACGGCCCGTGATGTAAAAGCGCTCGGCCTTAACATACCGACGATTTTGCACGACACTGAAATCCTCGTCTTTTGCTGCCCAATATTTTTGCTCGAGCTTCTTAATATCGAGTTTATCAGAACCGCGATTGTCCTTTTGCGCCGGTGCTGGTGATTGAGCGAATGCTTGAGATGTCGCCAAGATGAAAAATAAAATTGTTTTCTTAAACATGATTCAGATCCCCCGACCTAGTTAGTACTTTTAAATAAGAATGGATATGTCACGAGCACTTTTGTTCCCCCTTGTGGAGCAGGGAATTTCCAGGCAGCGACACGGTTCAAAATGCAGCCTTCAACAGTTGAGTTCTTAAGAGTTGTGTCTCCGATGAGTTGTTGTTCCACTTGGCCCGAGCCAGCAATGGTGAATTTCACCGCGACTTTACCAAACAGGTCCGGATTCGCACTTAATTGTCTTTCATAGCAATAAAGGATCTGACCCAGTTTCGACTTGATGTATTGAGCGATCACTTCGCGATCAAGTCCTCCCGTAATTTCACTTTCCTCTTCGATCAAACCCACACCTGCGTTACCAGTTCCACCAGCCGCCAAGCCACCCATGCCAGCAGCAGATTTACCGCCACCTTTACCATTTGTGGAAATCATGACGCCAGAACCGTTACCCGCAGCACCCCAGTCACGACCAGAGCGTTCGATGTTGCCCACAGCCGCAAGACCGCGTCCTGAAGGACCCGAACCTGCTTTAACTCCTTGGGCAAACATCACGTTAGAGCTTTTTGCACCTTGGGCAGAAACTTTACCGATCAATTTTGAAATACGACCATTGGAGATCGACTTCATCATGTTCGCAAGTTTGCCACCACCACCACTTGTTGGCATTTCGGCTTTAGGTCCAGCCGCTGGAGCAGCCTGCTGTACCACGACTTGTTGTGCCGGTTTCGCAGCTTCTGTTTTTTTACGTTTAGGTTTCAGTTCAGTTTTAACGAGAATTTTTTGCACCACTTTTTGTGGAGTGACGGCAATGACATCGTGACCACCTTTGGGACCAAAAAGTCCTGCCGTGATCAAGATCGCTGCCGCGCCCAACATTAAGATGACGCCTTTTTTAGAATCTTCATCGACCAATTGAGACGTGGAGAAGCGACCCATATAAGCCGCGTCTTCCATCGAAATTGTTCTTTGGCTGATTTCGACATTTCCAATCATCTGACGGTGCCATTCTGTTGAAGGCACGCAGACGATCTTTTCGGAAATGAAATCCGCTTTAAAGAACTTATTGATTGGTTGAATTTTGGTTTGCAGAACGCGATCACCTTGCTTCACCATGAAAAGCTGGAATTTCTTACCACCAGTTTCTTCGCGAGCGGCTTTTTCAAGGCGCAGATAAAGATCTGCTTGTTTCGCAACTGGATCAAATTGCAAAACGCAGTCGTCCAGTTCGATTTTTTGATCTTTAGAAAGCTTAATAGCAGGTGAGTTCTCAGTACCTGCCGAGTTCAGCATATCCATGTTCACGTAATACCAGTGACCATCACGGTATTCGAACAGCCCCTGGATGCCCTTTGTAGCTGGTGCAATAGAGATAACATCAGCAAGGCGGGAAGAGCCAAACGTGTGAGTTGGATTTGTTGATCTAAGTTTCCATGTTTTTGCAGTCCCATTTTTTAGGGACTGACGTACAATCAACGTGAGCATGTGCACCTCTGATTAAACTAGTTGTTTAAGTACAAAGCAGATTCTCTGATGCGGCTGTCCATATCCTTTTGCACATCATACAAAGGCATAAATTTAATGCCTCGCTTTTGCACAAGATATGCGCCATCAGGGTTTCTGATTGTACCCTTGAGGTTCATGTCACCGAAATTTACTTCTTGGACTTTACGGACTGTTCTTTGTTTAGCAAAGGCAGTCGCCGACCCCAAGAGAATGAATACCGTCATCAAGTGGATGATAGTTTTCACTTGTACCCTCCATACTACAAGTCTCCTGAGATAACGTTCTGACCGACTTTGTTTTGATTTTTTAAATACTGTATTTTCTTACCTAACCATTCGCGCAATTCCATTTGCGAACTTACTTTTAGAGCTCTTTCGTACGAGTCCAAAGCAAGAGTAGGGCTTCCTTTAAAAGTCTCAAAGATATGAGCTTGCTCCAACAGGAAGTCGACGTTGTCTTTCTTCACCACTAGCATGTCTTTCACAGTGCTGAGAGCTTTGTCGACTTCACCCTTCTGAGCATACGCTTCACTCATGAGTGTCCCTACATTGAAAGTATACAACTGATCTTTATTCAGTGAAGAGAATTTTTCAATTGCTCGAGTAAAATCTCCCTCTGAGAATGCTTTCACACCAGCGAAAGTTTGCATTTCTGTCGAAGGCATTTGCATGTCTATAACTTTATCGAAAAATTGCATCGCGCCTTTGATGCCATCGTCTTTATAAGTCAGACGTGCTTTTTGATACAAGTACGGGGCTGCCTCAGGTTGTGCTTTCAAAGCGGCTTCAATCAACCACAAAGCTTTTTCCGGGAACCCGCGTCCTTCAGCGCCGACGCTTGCATAAAACAATCCTAGAGCTCTGGTTTCTTTGTTTTTCGCAAGCTCTAGACCTAGTTTTTCAACAACGTCGTACTGTCTAGAACCATAACAATTTCCAGCAACTTCTTGGACGTTCACTTTGGCAATTTGACCCGTTAAAACCGCAGTCTTATTGCAGGATTTTCCAGGACGAATATCAAAACGAGACACTTTCCCAATTGTCATATCCGGCGATGCAGGAAGGAAGACTCCCAATTTTTCCGGAGCAGGGTATTGAGCAATCGGAGTGATTGTTTTATCGACCGTAATGCTTGCATAGGAACGTTCTGTTGTCGCTGTTTGTCCCACAGTCGCGGCCAGAACTTTTAGTTTTGCTTCGTTGTCGTTCTTTTTGTCTTGAATCGGTTTCGTCAACTTGGCAAGTTCACCCCGAAGTTGCTTTTGGTCATCTGGAGTTAAAGACGCCGGCATCGGCATGCTGGTCAAGCTATCGATGTAGTTTCCATAGCAGCGATCGATACCACGCATAGCTTCCAGTTGTTGATAGGGGTCTTTGCTCATCTTAAGAGCCGTCACGTAAGCTGTTTGAGCTTTATCCAGCTTCTCAGTTTTGATCCCTAGAACGGTCGCGAATTTTTCTTCACGAGCTTTCACGCTTTGGGTTGCTAGTTCTTTCTCAAGAACACGAGCTTGGATTAAGCGAGCTTCTGCGCGAATCTCTGCAGCGACAGAACGGCCATTAGCTTTCATAGACAGATCAAAAGCCGCCGTCATTTTGCCAGCGTTGAACAAGTGCTGGGCTTTTTCAATCATCGCTTGGGTCGCGTAAGGTTCAATTCCTTTTGCGGCGATCTGATTTTGAAGCTTATCGTACTCTGCCGATTTCGTGTCGTTCTTATAAGAATCCAAAAGCTTACCATAGATGCGCTCAAGAGTCTTATTGTCTGCGGCACTCAAGATTCCCATGTAAGCGGCACGAGCATCCTTGGTCCGTTTTTCAAGCAAATAAATATCCGCAGCCATTTCAAGGTGAGTGTTGCGGTTCTTTTTGTCGAGATCGGCAATTTTAACCAAGGTTTCAGCTGATTTCGCGATTTGACCTACTTCTGCATAGGCTTTCGCAGCATCTTTCATCGCATCTAGATTTTTTTTATCTTCTGGATATTTGTGAACGTACTTCATGCTGAGATCGGCAGCATCAAAGATTTTGCCCTCAGTATAGAGGATACCCAAAGCCTGCCATAAAGCGTCTTGGGACAACTTAGAATTGTCGTGCTCTTTAGCGAAGGCGATAAGTTTTTCGGAAGCTTGGTTTTTATCACCAGTCTTTGCAAACTCCTGAATTTCAGTAAAGTGAGCTTCTTCTAAGATCTTGTTCATGCTCTTTTTGCGCGAATCATCCGTCGCCGAATTCAGCACTTGCTTAGAGAACTCTTTGATACCAGCATAATCTTTTTTAAGGTTCAGCATATCCAACACCAAGTCCTCAGATTTTCTGCGGATGTCAGCGTTTTCAGTGCCTTTCACAACAGTCAAGGGTCTTAGCCATTTTTCAGCTTCAGGGTAGTTGTTTTCTTCATAGGCGATGTGGCCGAGTTTGAATTTGATAGCTGTGATATATTTCCCAGTCGGGTGCTTCGTTAAGTAGTTAAGGGCGAGCTCTTTGCGTTCTGCTTCTTTAAGAGGCTCTTTCTTTTTCTCGATACTTTTCTCTTTAGAGAAAAGGGCGGCATAGTTCGCATCATGGCGAAGTGGTTCGTCTTTAGACTTATCGCCCACCATTTTATATTGAGCGCTGGCTTCGTCGAATTTACCTAGTTGGAAAAGCAGCTCTGCATAGGCAAAGCGAGTTTTCAGATCTGGTTTCGCTGGATCTTCGTTATCCAACATCAATTTGAATAACTTCTGTGTCAGCTCAGAGAACGCCACATTTTGCTTGTTCTTCAACCAGATGTCCCACCATTTTTTCGCCATATCAAGGCTGGTGCGGCGGAAACCTTCATCACAGGATACGATGACGTCATCCAATTTTTGCGCAATTCTCCAGCTTGAGTCCTTGCGGCACAAGTCTGAAGCTAATTGCATGTGATCCAGAACCTGGTCACGTTTTTTTAAAGTCTCATTGGCTTCAACCAACATAAGATGGGACTTTACGACGTCAGGACCAGAAGGGCGCTTATCGATATACTCGTCCAAGAAGATGTTCATTTCCTTTTGACGGCTGTGTGAATCGTAAAGTTTCGCAAGGTCCATCATAGATTGACCCAGCTCATCTTCTGTCGTGATGTCTTCAAAGAAAGAATAAAGTTTATTGGCAGGGAAAGAGTCCCCAATAAAGATTGTCAGGTCACGCAAGGCTTCTTTGCGAAGATTGTGACGGTTTGTTGGAACTTCGCCATCTTTCAGTGGTGGATTGGTCTTAACAACCTGAACTAGCTTTTTTGTCGCGGTTTCGCTGTCGCGAAGATTGTAACTCGCCCAAGCAGCCTTATACATACCGTAGGAATAGACACGGCTATTCGGAAACTTTTCTAAGCGTTGGAATTGTTCTAGAGCTGCAGCAAACTTGCCTTGATCATACAAAAGTTCTCCATAGGCCAAAGTACCGTCTGGTACTAAGGGGGATTTGGGGAATTTTGCTAAAAGACGTTCGTAAAGAACATTGGAATCTTTGAATTTTCCCACTTGTTGGTGGGCGAAAGCGTTATTGAATAGAACCGCATCCATCTGATTGAAACGAGGAAAATCAGTTTCAAGTTTGGAGTAGATTTTGATGGCGCGTTTGATGGCTTCAGAACCCTTTTCGTTTGGAATAGGGAACGGGGATAGCTTCATCAGAGCCGTATCTTTGTGTAAATCAAAGAAGCGGCCGGATTTAGAGCGGCGCATGTAAAGTTCAGCAAGACGGTACCAAAGGTCCGCTTCGCCACTAGAGCCTTTTTGTTTTTTGATGATGGCTTGGAGTGAGTCGATGGCTTTATTTTCAGAGCGAGTAATCATGATCTCGCTGCTTAAAGCTTTTTTCTCGTTTTCATCTTCGTTGCCGGTCATGCGAACTTCCGGCAAGAGCCCTTTGTCATTTTTCCCAGCGAAACAGTAGAGAGAGAATAAATGTATTGCGATAATAATTGTTACTGTACGCAGTTGCATAAACTTAATCTCCAACGAGTGTCACCAATTTTAGCTGAGGAAACCCGGCCATCGAAGCTGTGTACATCACTTTGCGCAAAGTTGCGTAAGGAAGTTCCTTGTCAGCTTGAAGGAGAATTTTTCCTTCTTTCACATAAGCCTTATCGGAAGAGTTTTTAGCTAGTTGGTCCAGTTTTTCAAACAACGGTTTGATAAAATTGGTGTCAGTTGATTCTAGGTCCTGAGGTAAAAAATCCTCATTTTTGACGTCAGCGATTTTATCCTTATCAAGCTTCAAAGCTTCATGTGATAAAGAAATTTTGATCGCGTCTACTGGATTCGCGCTAGATGCGGAAGCTGGTAAGCGAAGTCCAGACTCTGGGATGATTTCAACATCAGACGTTGAGTACGTTTGTAGTAAGAACACAAGTAGGATGGTGAACATGTCGGTCATGGATGTGATGTTCAAAAAGAAAGTCGAATTCTTTTTTGGTAGTTCATACTTACGACGACGTGCCATGGTCTAGCCCTCCATCATGTTCGCAAAAATGACTTCTGGAAACATGTACTTGGTTTCAACATTCTTGCCTTGCTTGGTATCGAAAACCGGGAAGGTCACGCTGGTGTCATGGGCTTGGCGAACCTCATCCATAACTTTCACGATATCTTTGTAAGGCACCTTTGAATCTGGATTCAAATCAATTTTGAAAACTTCAGGATGAGCTTTCTTTACCGCAACCAATTTTTGATGAAGGGTTGGTAAATCAAAGGCGCCATTTTTCATTGGCACGGTGTCCTCGGAATCTTTCCCGTTTTCCGTGATGATAATTTTAAAGCCTTCTTTGCCGTCGACTTCCAGGGCGATATTCGTAGGTGTTTTATCTTTTTCGTTGCGTTGGATTGCTTCGGCAACAACTTGCGGAAGTTCCGTCTCTATCACCATCATTTGCACGAAGGCAGAAGAGACCAGAAGTACCGGAACCAGTTTTACCATCACGGCGAGCAGGGGAGCCAAGTCCAACTCAAACTCACTGTTATGGTTAATTTTTAATTTTTTACCGCGTCTCATAATTCATCCCATCCGTTGAATTCAGTTTTCTAACTGGAGGAAGGCTTCGGTTAAGAAGCCTTTGTTCCAGGAGAAGGAGGAGTCATCATCGGAGCTTGATGGTGATCCGGGAAGACGTTTTGGCGAGAAAGATTTGGAATGTGTGCGCTTGTTAAAAGCTCAGCAAGTTTTCCGCATTTCTCTTGAAGTTCCTCTAGCAATTCGTTTTGACGGGAAGTCAAGAATGAGAAGAACACCATCGCCGGGATCGCAACCGCAAGACCCAAAGCTGTCGTATACATGGATACGGAGATACCTTGTGCAAGCAATTGTTGTTTCATCGCAGGGTCTGCAGCGGCAACCGCTTGGAACGATAAGATCAGACCGTGGATTGTACCCAAAAGACCCATCAAAGTTGCCACGTTGGCAAGCATCGAAAGGTAGTGGAGGCGTTTTGTGTACAACGGAACGTTTTCAGACATTGCGATGTCATGAGCTTGGAAAATAGAGTCGTCATCACGATCTGCTTTTTCCAAAATTGTTTTGAAGGCAGCAGCCAATGGTTTTTTCTCAAGCTGTGCACAAACAAGCAAAGCTTCGTCGAGTTTTTTAGCGAGCACTAGATTTTGGATTTTGCCCATGAATTCGTCAGAGTTCATGCCGTACTCTTTATAGAGCATTTTTGCACGTTCTGCTACGAGAACCAAAGAACCAATACCTGTAAGAAGAATTAACCAGCCGACAACGCCGGACTCATTCATGAACTTTAAGAATGCCATTTGTTTCCTCCTTGGAACCGCCACCGCGAGCCCATTTTGTTAATTGAGCAGTACCAGTCTCAGACACTTGGAGGAAACGAACAGCATAGTGTAGACCGGATTTTACGTTAAGTCTTTGTTTTGAATAGTTCTTGCGAACGATCTCGCAAAGAATGTTAAAAGGTACAGGGTTCACATCAGAAGCTCTGAAGTGAATCATGATTTTTTGACCAATGAAAAGCAAAGGATCGTTCAAAAGAACGAGTGCGCCGTTTTCGCTCACAGATAAAGTCTGGCCATCAAAGAAAGCCTGATCATTGTGAGCGTAAATGGGGATGTGCACATCTTTGCGTGGAAATTGGCGCTCTTTGAAAGCACCCGCAAGGTGATCCTTGGTTTCAATAAGACGGCACAAGCGGTCTTTTGAAAATTCTTGGAGCTCTCCCACCAGAGTCCAAGTTTCAAGGTGCGGAGCCCAGACATAATTGTAGTCTTGAAGCTCGCCTGACTGAATCATGGAAATCAGGGCTTTATATTCGTAGGGACCGTATTTCATATCCCCACGAAGAATGTGCCACTGTTCAAGATTCGTAGCTGTTGATTGTCCCCCACCCATACAAATTCCTTTTAAAGTTGGATCGTCTTCGGATCGAAGTTGATCTTAACTGTTGAGTTGGCTCCCGGCACAGAGCTGCCGTGGAATGTAATCGTCAATTTCGCCGCATCATAAGTCCAACCATTCGTAGCATCTTGCGCAATCACCGAGCCATCAACCGTTACGATGATAGATTCTGGGATTGGCTCACGGTTTAATTTAAACACGCTCGACAATTGGATGATGTTGTCTGAGATCAAATTCAAAGTGGTACCAAAGTTGGAGCACAAAGAACCTTGCACACCGCCTGTGATGCTGGTGATTGATTTGTAACGACTGTTGATCTTGCGGCTGCTATCTGCGGATAGTTGTGTCAAGCACGCTTGATCTTGGATTGAAATATTGCTGACAGAGTAGTTACGACCACTTGCTGTGCCGCCAGTGTAAGTATCTAAAAAGTCCACATACTTCTGAACAGTATAGAGATTTGGATTTGAATAGCTTTCGCTGAAAGATTCAGAAGAAGAAGAGAAGTCCTCTTCGTCGCTCACGATAATCACAGCTAAGAAAGCTTCTGGACGACGGAAGTTTGAATTGAAAGAATCACCAAGGATTTGCTTGATACTTTCAAAAGCACGCTCGTCACCATTTCCGGCGATACCTTGCTTGATATTCGTTTGAAACACGGAGCTTAAGTTTGGTGTGTCTTTATCCATCACAAACACTCCAGAGTGTGTCGAGCCAGCGCCGTCTCTAAGGCGAGCAAGTTGGCTGGTTGGATGGAACTGCTTGTACCAAGCATCAGTTGTTCCCACCGCCATGTGGAAGTCATTGTTGTTTTGATTGAAGCGCCCGATGAATGCCTGGAAGTTCGAAGCCAAGTTGTTTTGCGATGTCTGCATGGAGCCGGAGTTGTCGATCACCCATAGGATGTCGATTTTTTTCGCAACGTAAGTAGCTTCTTGCTTGAAACTTGCGGAGTCCGCAAGAGTAGAGAATGACCCTCCACCCTTAGCACATCCAGCTAGCATTCCTACTGCTGATGCAACTGCGACTGTCTTGCGTGCAACTTGATTAAACATACGGTATGCCCTCCTGAGCCCCACCAACTTCGTGATGAAATCAGTTTCGTGCAAACGGCGGGAAAACTGAAATGAGGGTTAAATAGCTGAAATCGTTTTTCTATCCTAAAACGGTCTCGACTTGAGACGGTCTAAGTGCTGGAAATCACAAAGAATCATCAGAAAGGGCAGGTCGAAAATATTTTTTGTGTGACGATAATCTGGACAGTTTATCAAGAATTTCAGGGTGGTTCGGGGGCTAAGTGCGCGTAATTTCGAGATGTTTAAACTTTCCGTCGAACTTCTTTACAAGACCTCTGCAGAGTTTTGATACAAGACGCCTCTGTCTTTTGGTAACAAGTCGGCGTTGCGTGTGACGCCGACTTGCTCCCGAGGACGTGCCCGTATTTCTGAAGGTGTTAGCCGTTTTGTTTTTCGTAGGCTTTGGCTTTCAACCAGTATTGTTCTTTGTCTTCCAGAGCGAGTTTGCCCCAGTCTTTGCCGTCCAGGGCGGCGAATTCAATCATCTTGTTGAAGCGACGTTCAAAGCGTTGATTGCCTTTTCTTAAAACTTGCTCGGGATCCATTTGTAAATGTCGGCCAAGTTGTGCAAGTGAAAATAAAACGTCACCTAGTTCGTGTTCAATCTCTTTTTCGCTGCCTTCATCCAAGGCTTCCCGAAGTTCATCGTATTCTTCTTCAACCTTCAGCATGACCCCTTCGGCATTGTCCCAATCAAATTGCAATTTTTCGGTGCGTTTGCCGATCTTGTAAGCTCTTTGCAGGGCCGGGAGGGGTGGGACATTCAGTTTATACTGCTCTTCAGCCGGCTTGTTGGCGGCCTCTTGTTTTTTTATTTCTTCCCATTTGCGTGCAACTTCCGCAGAGTCTTTTACTTTCGCATCAGAGAATACGTGGGGATGGCGACGAACAAGTTTTTCAGAGATAGATTGAATCACTTCCGCCAGAGTAAATGCTCCACGCTCAGTTGCTAACTGAGTGTGCAGAATTACCTGAAACAAAACGTCACCAAGTTCCTCTTTGATTTTGCTGTCGCGTTCGGGGGAGGGCGTTTCAATGGCTTCGACGAGTTCGTGGGTTTCCTCGATAGCATATTGTGTGAGCGATTCATGGGTTTGTTCTTTGTCCCAAGGGCAGCCGTCTGGAGCGCGCAGGCTTGCCACGATCTCGACTAAGGACTCAATATTATTCAAATTAGAGGGAGTTTTTGCCATACAGCGCCTCGACTTTCTGATGGAATCGACCCTATGCTAGCGCAAATACAGAGTGATTTCGACAATTAAAATAAACCAAGTTAGGCTATGTAAAGCTTAATCAATAGACAAAACATTAGGGACAACAGTCTAAGTTATGCAGCGTGGAAAAGGTTCTAAGAAAAACGCGAGTCCCGCGACTCGGGTGAACTACGAAGATCACAGTCAGAAGTTTTTGGACTGGGTGGATTCCATTGGCCTAGAGAAAACATTCTTTGGTCGCATCATTCACATGATGGAGGAAAAGTTTTTCGTTCGCAGAGCTGCGTTTATTTTCCTTTATTGCGTCTTGCTGTCTTACACGATTTTTTTCCAAATAGATGTTCCCTATACGTTTAAAGTCGGCGATGTCGCGCGCTTTGATGTGCCGGCCCCTATTGGTTTTGAAATGACTGACGAAGTGACCACTGAAGAAAAGCGCCTCAAAGCAGAGTACTCAGTGCCCATGGTCTATGATTTCGACACCAGCGTGTTTGAGCGCGTGTCATTGGGTTTGATTCATTCTTTCCGTTCCATGCGCAATTATTATCGCGAAACGGAATGGCCAAAATCTCCGGCGGCACATCGTGCTCGCGTGAAAGAGTTTTTTCAGTTTAAGAAAGAATTTGAACAAGAGTTGGGCGTCACAGTTTCTGATTTTATGTTCGAGTGGCTAGTTGACAATAAATTTAGTGCTCGTATCGAAGCTATTTTGATTCGCAATTTAGAAAACTGGTACGAAAATAAAGTTGCGGAAGCGCCAGATCGCTTTATTCCCACAGGGCAAGCATCGGTTGTGGCCCGCGTGGTCCACAGAAGTAATTTGGGGAAAGAATTTAGCATCAATCGTGGTGAAATTCTGGATATTCAGGATCCCGAGCATTTTCAGTTGGATGACAAAAAAGATTTGGATCGTTTCAGCGAAGGGGATCGTGCGAATATCTTGTACTTTGCAAGATCGTTGACGATTCCAAACTTGACACTGAATAAGCAAGAAACCACAAGTCGCCGCCAAGCAGCTCGCGATGCGGTTATTCCCGTGGCGATCACCATCAAAAAGGGCCAAATCATTGTGGCTCAAGGTTCTGTGATTCAACCGTTCCATATGGCGGTTGTGAAGCAGATTGAAAATATTCGCGCAGACAAACGTAAGGACCTAACCGCTTTGGCGATGGCCTTGATGTTGTCAGTTGTAATCATGGTGTTCTTCTCGTACTTGAAGCGCTTTACCTTGAACCGTGTCAAAGTTGATTTTAAAGACATGGCCGTGATGATGTTGATCGCATTTGGAACCGTTCTGTGTACGAAGGTTTATCTGTTCATCACCGATGCGGCCTTTGTTTCGAAACTAGGGCATATCGTGCCGGCGAGTTTCTTTTTATTTGCCGCTCCGGTCGCTGCCGGCCCTATGTTGGTGGGATTGTTGGTCACTTCTGGCGAAATCGTTTGGCTGTTCACCGCCTTCACCGCAGTGTGTTTGGGTATCATGGTGGATTACAACTATGCCCTGATGATTGTCAGTATGGTTGGTGGTATCGCGGCAGCTCGCGGAGTTTTCAGCTGTAAAACGCGTAATGATATTTACTTTGCGGGCGTACGCACGGGGTGTGTGAACGCTTTGGTTATTGCCTTTGTTTTAGCCATGACTCGCTTTGATCAAGAGGGTGGTGGTCGCGAAATTCTGTGGGCGATTCCGGCGGGTTTTATTGGTGGTATTTTTAGTTCTCTTTTTGCGATGATGTTTATCCCGCTGTTGGAGTCTGTATTTAACTACACCACCGACGTTAAATTGTTGGAACTTTCAAATTTGAATCATCCACTTTTAAAAGATATGATTGTAAAAGCTCCGGGAACTTATCATCACTCGATGATGGTAGGCTCGATGGTGGAGGCGGCCGCGGAGGAAATCGGCGCGAATTCGCTCTTGGGTAAAGTGATGTGTTATTACCATGATATTGGTAAAATGGAGCATGCAAATTACTTTATTGAGAATCAGAAGCCGGGGCACAATCCTCACGATCATATTTCACCATTCATGAGTAAGACTTTATTGGTGGCTCACGTTAAAGACGGTGTTGAAATGGGTGTAGCCTACAAGCTGGGTAAGCCTATTATTGATGGAATTATTCAGCATCATGGGACCACATTGATTTCTTATTTCTATAATAAAGCCCTCGATCTTAAGAAAGAGGATGATCCGGAAATTAGCGATCAGGATTTCCGCTATCCAGGCCCGAAGCCCCAGTTCCGTGAGTCGGCATTATGTATGTTGGCTGACAGTATTGAAGCTGCGGCCCGTTCTTTGGATGAGCCAACGCCAGCGCGTTTACAAAATATCGTGAGAAATATCGTACAGCGTAAGTTCTCTGACGGTCAGTTGGATGAGTGTAATTTGACCTTGAAAGATATTTCCAAAGTGGAAGTTGCTTTTACTCGTATCCTTTTAGGTATATACCATCAGCGTATTGATTATCCGCGAGCAGCAGGTGGTCAATTGGGTGAATCAAGTCCAACCACAGGTCTTTCGTAAAATGGAAATTTTAGTTATTAACGAATCAAAGCATGCCGTTCCCCGTAAATTTATCCAAGAGTGGATGGATCAAGTGGAAAAGGAATTGAAAAAGCGTAAAGTTCTTAGCGCAGAAAAGGCGAAACGAGAACTGACCCTCGTCTTTTTAGATAAAAAACCTGCACAAAAACTCAACAAAGAATTTCGTGACCGCGATTACGCCACTGACGTGCTCAGCTTCGATTCCATGGACCCAGGCAGCTTCGGCGAATTGGTCATGTGCCCCGAAGTCCTCAAACGCCAAGCCAAAGAGCATAAACTTACGTTCCAAAAAGAGCTCGGCTACATGCTCTTGCACGGAACGCTGCACCTTCTCGGCTACGACCACGAAACCAACGAACAAGACGCCCAAAAAATGTTCACTCTCCAAGACACCATCTTCGACCGTTTGCTGCAGAGCACCCCTTGACACCATCTCATAAAAAAATGACTATCTCTCTGTCTGTTTGAAGGTGGAGGGAAATAGGTACTCGTGCGAGTTCCGCAGTGAGCCAAAATTCAACCAAATGAAAACAGAAGTAAATTCGAGCGAGGACTGTCTGAGCAAAGAGGGCCTATTTCCCTCCACCTTCAAACAGGACCGAGAGTTAGGAAGAAGCATAATGTCGATTGTGACCGAATCATCTGATGTGAAAAGAAAGATTGCTGACCTAGAAAGCTTCGCCAAGGAGCTTCGGGGGTATCTTTGACTTAGATAAGAAGAAAAAACGCCTTGATGAGCTTGCTATCCAAGCAGAGAACCCAGCACTTTGGGAAAAGCCGGCAGAGATGCAAAAGCTCAACAAAGAAAAAAGCCTTTTAGAAAAGGCCGTAGGCGAATTTGATTCTTTCACCAGTCGGTTGAGTGACGCTTCGGTGTTGCTAGAAATGGCAGATGAAGCCTCTGATGAAGGCAGCTTTTCGGAAGTAAAAGCAGAAGTCGCCTCTCTTGAAAAATATGGTCAGGAATTAGAATTAAAACGAGTTCTGAATGGAGAACTTGATGCCAATAGCACGTACTTGTCTATTAACTCCGGTGCCGGAGGGACAGAGTCTTGTGATTGGGCTGAAATGCTTTTGCGTATGTACATGCGCTATGCCGATAAGCATGGATATAAATGTCAGGTCATCGAAATGACCGAGGGCGAAGGGGCTGGGATTAAATCCTGTACGCTCTTGATTGAAGGTCCTTATGCCTATGGATATTTGAAAGCAGAATCAGGAGTGCACCGTTTGGTGCGTATTTCTCCGTTTGATTCCAATGCTCGCAGACATACCTCATTTTCATCCGTCTTTGCATGGGCGGAGGTGGATGACGACATCAATATCGAAGTCCGTCCTGATGATTTAAAGGTCGATACCTATCGTGCCAGCGGCGCCGGTGGGCAGCACGTCAACAGAACAGATTCTGCAGTTCGTATGACTCATATTCCAACAGGCACGATTGTTTCGTGCCAAGTTGAACGTTCACAGATTCAAAACCGTGAAAAGGCTTTGAAAATGTTGAAAGCAAAACTTTATGAACAGGAAGTCGAGAAGCGTAACGCAGAAAAAGACGCCATGAATTCGCAGAAAAAAGCCAACGAATGGGGTTCGCAAATTCGTTCTTATGTGATGCACCCTTACCAAATGGTGAAAGATCACCGCACGGACTTTGAAACCAACCAAGTTGACGATGTTATGGACGGAGATTTGGACGGCTTTATTATGGCGTATTTGAAAGAGCAAGTGAATGCGGGGGCGCAACCATCGTGAATAAATCACTTGCCTGGATATCATGGAAACTATTGGCATCTAAAAAGACTCTGTTCGGGGGCTCTGCCCCGTTAGCTCTTTTTGGTTTGATTCTGGGCGTGGCTTCCTTGGTTGTTTCAATGGCAGTGATGAGTGGTTTTGAATCGACTTTGCAACAGGCGATGACGGATGTTTCCGGGCATGCCCAGGTGGTAAAACGGTCACGTTTTCCAGATGATTGGCGTGAGTTGGAAGCGAAAATCAAAGCTGCGGAGCCATCTTTGGTTAGCGCCACACGATTTGTTTTTGTCGAAGGAATTATGGCCCATGGTGGTCAAATTTCCGGTGTGTTAGTGGAAGGTATCGATAAAGAGCGAGTGAGTCAGGTGTTGCGCTTGGATAAGCGGGTGCAGGAAGGATCTGCAGATCTTTCTGTGGCATCTGATGTGCCGCTGGCTCTAGTTGGTTCTGGTTTAGCAAAAAAAATGAATTTAAAAATCGGCGATACTTTCCGTGTGGTCGTGCCAATTGCCGAATCCTCAGACCCATCAAGTTTTCAACGCAAAGTCGGGCAGTTCAAGGTTCAAGGAATTCTTGAGCTTGGTAAATACGAATGGAATGAGCGGTTTATTCTGACTGAACTGACGGCGGCTCAAGAAATGGCTAAGATTGGTGATCGTTATACGGGTTTGTTTTTGCGTTTCCCGGAAGCTTCTGTGGCGCGCGAAGCGGGTTTTCGTATCAGTCAGGTTTTAGGAGCGCCTTATTGGGTCCGGGACTGGCGTGATTCCAATGAGAATCTTTTCGATGCAGTTGCTGTCGAGCGTCCGGCTATTTTCTTTGTCGTGGCGGTGATTATTTTTGTCGCGGCCTTTAATATCAGTTCAACACTTTTTGTAAATGTTGTTCGTCGTTATAAGGACATCGCCATCTTAAAAACAGTCGGCTTTTCGCGTAAAGACATCGTGAAGATATTCACCTTCCAAGGGCTTTTTCTAGGCGCACTGGGCTTGGTGGGCGGATTTTTATTGGGGCTGATTTTGTGTGGCCTGTTTAACTGGGCGCAGACGCGCTTGGGGCTTATTTCGGGTGCGGTTTATCGAGTCGATTCGATCAAGGTGAACATCCGTTTTATTGATACCATTGCCATTTGTGTTGCCACGATGCTGATCTGTTTTTTGGCAACCCTGGCGCCAGCTCGTCGCGGAGCTGACTTGAATCCTATGGAAGGACTTCGTAATGAGTGATGCAAACATCTTTTTATCCGCTAAGAACATTCATAAGTCCTATTCTCACGCTGAGGGGGAATTAGAGATTTTACGTGGAGTCAGTTTGGATATTCGCGAAGGCGAAGCCATGGCAATTTTGGGTGCATCTGGCGCGGGCAAAAGTACTCTATTGCAAATCATGGGAACTCTCGATAAGCCCACTCAAGGAGAGGTCCTTTGTGAGGGCCGCGATTTGTTAGCGATGGGTGATGAGGACCTTTCTAAATTTAGAAACTCTGAAATGGGTTTCGTATTTCAGTTCCATCATCTATTGGGAGAGTTCACGGCCTTAGAAAACGTCATGATTCCATGTCGTGTAGCAGGGGAAAATCCCAAAGAAGCGAAAGAAAAAGCACTCCACTTGCTAGAGTTCATGGGGCTTGCGGAGCGTGCGACACACTATCCAAATCAATTATCAGGCGGGGAGTTGCAGCGCGTAGCGATTGCCAGAGCTCTTGTCAGAAAACCAAAGATTCTTTTTGCCGACGAGCCGACAGGAAATTTGGATTCAAATACGAGCGGCAAGATCCAAGAGTTGTTCTTCAAATTGAAAGAAGAAATGAAGTTGGCTTTAGTGATTGTCACGCATGATCTTACTTTTGCGACGAGATTTCCGAAAGTCTATCGAATGAAAGACGGCCAATGGATTTAACCGGCCCTTTGGTGGTGAGTGCAGCTTTGGCTGAGCTACCACTACGGTCGGCACGCCTTCCAGGCTCAACGGCGCCGGCTTTGCCGGTTCGCGCATCCATGCGCCGCCGAGGCCTCTCTTCGCGGTAGCTCAGCCAAAGCTGCACTCACCACCAAAGGGCCTCGCTCCCGCGTTAAGTTTAGACCGCGAACTGGGACTGCGTTGCGTCCCTAATTCATCGCACGCGATATCAATTGGCTTGTGCTCAAAAATACTCCGCAGAACTTCAAGAACTTATAAAAATGCGTCCTTCCTATGTCTTCGTTGAGGCGCTTGTCGGAATGTGGGTTTTGGAGTGGGTGTCCGAAGAGAGGCCTTCGGTGGCGCGAACCCCGCGAAGCGGGGCACCGATCGAGCCGGGATGGCGTGCCGACCGCAGCGACGCCCACTCCAAAACCCACATTCCGACAAGCGACCGAACCCTCGGCACAGCAAGTCACCTGGCGCTTTTTTATGTACTGGCCTTTGGTGTTGAGCTACGATTTCCCCAATTAAATTGTAAGTATCGAGAAATCTTATAGATTTTTAAAAATTGCCTCCTTAAAAGGCATCTCGGTTGGAGAATTCGAACTTTGATTAAGCTTCTGAGTACTTTGTTAATAGTGACAGCTACCTCCACAGTTGTGGCGGCCCCGAAAAAGAAGACTGCTGCTAAAAAAGCTGCGGCAAATGTCGCCGTGTCTTCAGCGGAAGTTCCTTCGGGAATTAAGATCAAAGCCATTGAGGTTGCTGGAAATCGTAAAATTGAAAAAGACGCCATCATCGCGAAGATCACTTCCAAAGTGGGCGATGAATATTCTGTTGGCCATGTTCGCGATGACGTTGGGGCGCTTTTTAAACTAGGATTTTTCAATAATATCGAAGTCGATCGTCAGGTTGCTGGTAAAGAAGCGGTTTTGACTTTCCGAGTTCTTGAAAAGCCATCTATCGCGGAAATTACCTATGAAGGTAACAACGAAATCAAGGCCGACGATATCGCCGATGCCACAGGAATTAAAGCTTATCAACTTTTGAACATGTCCAAAGTAAAAGAAGCTGTTGAAAAAGTTCAAAAGCTTTACGAAGACAAAGGTTTCTTCTTGGCCAAGGTGGATGCTGAAGTTCAAGAAGTCACAAAAGACGAAACCGTTCGTCTGATTTTCAAAGTTCGTGAAAACGACAAAGTGAAAGTCCGTAAGATCACTTTCTTGGGCGCCAAGCATCTGACAGAAAATGAGTTGAAAGATAAGTTGATGACCAAGGAAGGTGGCTATTTCTCTGCCATTTCCGGATCAGGTCAGTATAAGCAAGAAGCCTTCGATCGTGACGTGCAGATTTTGCGTTTCCTTTATTACAATCAAGGTTATGTGCAGGCGAAAATTGATCGCCCGCAGGTAACAGTCACTCCAGATAAGAAAAACATTTATATCACTTTCCACGTTGAGGAAGGTGAACAGTATTTTGTTGGCGACGTTGATTTTGCGGGGGATTTGCTGTTCCCGAAAACTGAATTGTATGAAGCCATCAAGATCGACAAAAATGGCGTTTTCTCTTACGAAGTTTTGCAAAACGATATCTCGGCCTTGACCGCAAAATACGGTGACTTGGGTTATGCTTATGCCAACGTAATTCCGCGTTCTCGTCCTAATGATAAAGAACGTAAAGTCGATTTGGTTTTCGAATTCGATAAAGGGCAAAAGGTTTACTTTGGTAAAATCAATGTCATCGGCAACTCGAAAACTCGTGATAAAGTCGTTCGTCGTGAGTTGAAAGTTCAAGAAGGGGAGTTGTACAATGAAACTCGCCGCCGTCAGTCTTTGGATAATATCAAACGTCTGGGTTTCTTTGACGAAGTAAACTTTAAAACCTCCGTGGATCCTGATCACACCGATGTCATGAATGTTGATATCGCCGTGAAAGAGCGTAACACCGGCCAAATTCAGTTGGGTGCAGGTTACGGAACTTCTCAAGGCTTCACTCTTCAAGGTTCGGTGAATCAATCGAACTTCTTGGGTAAAGGTCAAAATTTAGGCGCGTCTTTGAACTTGAGTGGTACGGGAAGTTACTACAGCTTGTCCTTCACCGAGCCGTATTTCAACGACACCCTTTGGTCTGTCGGTGGAGATATTTATAGTTCCGCAAATACCGGACGTCTGGATTACGATGAAGCGCATAGAGGTGCTTCGGTGCGTTTCGGACACCCTGTTGCAGAAAACACACGCGGCTATATCCGTACGAAGTACGATAAATCTGAATTGTCCACGCGTTACGGGTCTGATGGTAAACCAATTACCGATCCAGATTTGTTCCCGTTGGATACAGCTTCTGGTGAGACCGTTTCCGTTACTGGTACACTTGAGTACGATACGCGTGATGACAGGTTCTCTCCAACAAGAGGGATTTTTGCGGCAGTTTCTTATGAGTATGCGGGGCTTGCGCAACTTAAGTACAACCGTGGAAACTTGATCTTCCGTTATTTCAAAAATATCTTCTGGGATGTTGTTTGGAGAAATGACATTCAATATGCGCGTATCGAAGGCATTGATGGTCAGGCTGTACCATTCAATGAATTGTATCTGTTAGGTGGACCTTATTCTTTGCGTGGATATCGTTCGTACCGTGTGGGTAAAATGAAACACTCGAACAAGGTCTACAATGACTTGATTGCCAAAGGTTACACTGCACACGATGCAGAGATTCAATCTTGGCGTTTCTTCGGGGGCACACAGCAGGCATTGGGTCGTACAGAATTACAGTTCCCTTTGGTTAAGGATGCTGGCATCATGGGTGCTGGGTTCTTCGATATCGGTGCGGCGGATGACGAATTGGACGGAAATAAATTCTTCTATGACGTAGGTTTCGGTATTCGCTGGTATTCACCGATTGGTGTGTTGCGTTTCGAGTGGGGCTTCCCGTTGAATCGGGATCCGAACTATCAAGATGCAACCGTATTTGAATTCTCCATCGGGCCATCTTTCTAGGCCGGGTGGTGAAAAAGGCCCATCTGACTGTGTTGTCGGGCCTTGTCCTCGCTCCGACGTGCTAGTAGCACGCCTGCGCTGCGGGAAGACCCTCCGCCTTGCATCTGGGCCTTTTTGACCACCCTATTTGGGTGGGGGAAGTCTGGACGTGAGATTGAGAATTAGTTTTGTTTTTTAGATTTTAAGTACTTTTTGATTTTAAGGAGGATTTTAAATGAAAAAGTTGGTTGTAGCGTTGAGCGTGCTTATGATGGCAGCTGCGGCGAAAGCGGAAAGCAAAGTTGGATTCGTTGATATGCAAAAGGCTATTCAGTCTTCTTCTGCTGGTAAAAAAGCGAAAACTGAATTGGAAACTGAATTCAATAAAAAGAAAAAAGAATTAGAGAAAAAAGAAGCTGATCTTAAAAAGATGGGCGAAGACATCGAAAAGAAAAAATCAGTTCTTTCTGAAGAAGCACTTGGCAAAAAACAAGCTGAGTTCCAAGAAGAAATGTTGAAATATCGTGATGTTGTTGGCAAAAGCCAAATGGAAATCCAAAAGAAAGAGCGTGAACTAACTGCTCCGATCTTGGATAAAATGAAAAAAGTGATAGCAAAACTTGCTAAAGACAAGGGCTACTCGATGGTTCTTGAAAACAACCAAGGCGTGTTGTTTGCGACCCCGGAGTCTGATTTAACAGAAGATGTGATCAAGGCTTACGAAAAAGATAAATAGTTTTAAGTTGAAACTAGAAAGGGCCTGACAAGGGCCCTTTTTAAATTCAAGCAACAGAGAGTTGCATTTAGGATACAGGACTATGGCAAATTATAAAATACATCCATCAAGCGTAGTTTCCCCAGAGGTTGAGTTGGCCGATGATGTTGAAATCGGGCCTTATTGCTTGATTCAAGGGAAAGTGAAAATCGGTAAAGGGACATTTGTAGAAGGCCACGTTACGTTGGGTTCTCGCTACGGTATTTTGGATATCGGCGCGAACAATCACTTCTGTCCAGGTGCGGTTATCGGTGGTGCGCCTCAAGACATCACTTACAAAGGTGAGCCTACGAGTTTGATTATCGGAAATAACAACACCTTCCGTGAATTCACGACGGTGAATCTTGCGACTTCTAAAGGCGATAAAAAAACGGAAATTGGCGATAACTGTTATTTCATGGCTTACACTCACGTGGGGCATGACTGCAAACTTGGCAACAATGTGATCTTAGCCAATAACACTCATTTGGGTGGTCACTGTGAAGTTGCCGATGGCGTTTTCATTGGTGGGATGAGTGCCTTGAATCAGTTCACTAAAGTTGGAAAAATGGCGTTCATCGCGGGCAGCAGCATTGTGAATAAGGACGTTATTCCGTTCTGCCGTGCTCAAGGTACCTATGCGACGATCCGTGCGACGAATAAAATCGGATTGGCACGTAAAGGTTATGATCGCGCTGAAATTACTAATGTTCACAAAGCAATTCGTATCATGATTATGGGATCTCACACGGTTGAAGAAGGTCTTGCGCGTGTTCAACAAGAATGCACGATGAGCCCGAATATCGAATACTTCATCAACTTCATTAAATCTTCTAAGCGTGGAATTGCGATCAACAGAAGTCCTAAGGGATGGCAAGACGATGAATAAAAAATTGCGTGGTGCAGTTGTTGGCGTGGGTTACCTTGGTAACTTTCACGCCCAAAAGTACAAAAACAATCCAAATGTTGAACTAATCGGTGTCTGTGATCATTTTCCTGCGCAAGCGGATAAGATCGCGGCAGAGCTGGGGGTTAAAAGCTTCCACCGTCCTCAAGATCTGATTGGTCAAGTGGACTTGGTCACAATTGCAGCCAGCACGCAAAGTCACTATGAAGTGGCGAAGTTGTTCTTGCAAAATGGCGTTCACGTGAACGTGGAAAAGCCCATTACGGCAACAGTGCCTCAAGCGGAAGAACTGTTGGCTCTTGCGCAAAAAAATAATCTTAAATTGGCCGTAGGACATATTGAAAGATTCAATCCTTCCGTGAATGAATTAAAGAAACACATGAAGGATGTGCGCACGATTGAATTGGTGCGAACAGCACCTTATAAAGCGCGCGGCGCAGACGTCAGTGTGCTTCATGATTTGATGATTCATGATATGGATTTGTTGTTTTGGCTTACGGGCAGTGAAATCGATACGATGATTTCTTCTGGTTCTAAGTTGATTTCACCAGAGCTTGATACGGCATCTGTTTCCTTTAAAATGAAAAACGGAATTCACGGTATCATTACGGTCAGTCGTGTTTCCCCGGTAGGTCAGCGCTCTATCCGTGTGGTGCAAGATGATTGCACCTTGTTTGCGAACACGGGCATCCATGAAATTGAAAAAGTGGAAAAAGGTTCTGGGGCTCCAGATAATTTGACCCATTCTACAAAATGGACTGTTGAAAAGGCCGATGCTCTTCAAAAAGAAACAGACGCTTTTGTTGATGCGGTTTTAAATGATAAACCGTTGGTAGTGACCGGTCTTGATGGTCTAAAAGCGCTTCGCGCGATTGAAGACATCCAAAAAATGATTGAGGCTTAATGGATCAGGTATTGTTCGTGGCCGCTGAGGCCTCCAGTGTCACATATGCACAAAGAATTCTCGAGACTTGGAAAAAGCAGGGTCGTCAGGTCCAGGCTTTTGGTGTCGGCAGTCAGGAAATGGAAAACCTAGGTTTTGAACGACTTGGGAAGTCCGAGGAAATGGCTATCGTCGGAGCTGTGGAAATTATCAATTCCTACAGTATGCTCAAAGGTGTATTTGATCGCCTGGTGGAAGAAGCTGAAAAACGCCGTCCTAAAGTGGCGGTGGTTATGGACTATCCGGAATTCAACCTGATGCTGGCTAAGAAGCTCCACGCTATGGGAATTCCTGTTGTATATTATATTTCTCCCCAGGTGTGGGCATGGCGCAAAGGTCGTGTTGAAACGATCAAAAAATATTGCCAAAAAGTTTTCGTCCTCTTCCCTTTTGAAGTGCCTTTTTACGAAGAGCACGGAGTTCCGGTGGAATTTGTGGGTCATCCTCTTTTGGATGAGCTCGACGAGAAGTTGATTGATGATGAGGCTTATTTAAAAGTTCATCGCAATCAGTGCGGTATTCGTGACGATGAAATTGTTTTAGGCTTGATGCCTGGCAGTCGTCGTTCTGAATTGAAAATGCATTTGCAAATTCAGTTGGATGCCGCTCGCATTCTTTCTAAAAAGTATCCAAATCTTAAAGTTGTTATCTTGTGTGCGCCGACTTTTTCCAAAGAGCAAATGCAAGATCAGCTTGAAGATTTCCGTTTGCCCTATATTTTGCTTAAAGATGAACCATTCCGCATGATTCATTTGGTGGATATGATGTTGGTCGCTTCGGGAACAGCCACGTTACAAGTGGGTCTGTTGCAAAAGCCGATGGTTATCATGTATCGCATGAAGTGGTTGACGGGTGTCTTCGCAAAGATTTTTGTGCGTGGAACGAAATATTTTGGTTTGGTGAATTTGATTCTAGGCAAAGAAGCCGTTCCAGAACGTTTCCAAAGTGATGTGACGCCAGAAAAAATTGCAGCTCTGGTAGAGCGTTTCATTACAGATCCTGCTTACAAAGCCCAGGTCAAAGGGGATTTGGCTCAGTTACGGTCCCACTTAGGGGATAAAGGTGCCACCCAGCGAGTGGTGAGCTCCTTGAATGGGTATTTGACGAAATGAGAGCTTATTTAAGACCGTTATCCTTTTTATATGAGCAAATTGTTGGAGTGAAAAACTCACTTTACAACAGAGGCATCATTGAAATCTACAAAGCGCCAGTTCCAGTTATTAGTATTGGAAATTTGACGGTTGGTGGAACAGGCAAAACACCGATCACGGATTTTTGTCTGAAGGCTTTGATTGCCGACAAAAAAAAAGTAGCGGTTGTCAGTCGCAGTTACCGGGCTGATGCCTCGGACCCTTGTTGGGTCGATGTCACGCATCCTTTCGGGGCTCGGTATTATGGTGATGAGCCGATGTTATTGGCTAGCGCCAACCCTGAGGTGGCTGTTTACGTCGGTGATACCAAGTGGAAAACAGCAGAGTTCGCGTCTTCTGATAAGCGCGGTCAGTTTGATGTCATCTTGATTGATGACGGCTTTCAACATCGTAAATTGCACCGTGATTTAAATTTGGTTGTTCTAGATGCCACCGAAGTTTTAACGAACTACGAAACGGTTCCTGTGGGTCGTGCTCGTGAATCTTGGTCGGGGCTGGATCGTGCCGATGTGATTATTTTGACGAAGTGTAATTTGGCGTCGGATGAAGACCTGAAAAAACTTGAGGCGCGACTGCCCCGGGGTAAAGAAGTCCTGTATTTTAATTATGAGATTCAAAAATTTCATAGTGAGGATCAGACCAAAACCGCTGACGAGTTGAAGGGGCAAAAGCTTTTCCTCGTGTCAGCTATCGCGCGTCCCGATGTATTTGAGAATATGATGAGACATATCGGAGAGGTCTCTAAAAAGAGCATTCACTTCCGTGATCATCATCAGTACACGGATAGCGACGTGAAAAAAATCTGGGATGAATTTCAAAAATCCCAAGCTGACTATCTGATTACGACTGCGAAGGATGCAGTGAAGTTGCGCCCTCTTATGCCTCAGAATTCCAAATTGTGGAGTTCGTGGTTGGAGGTCAACGAAGCTGGTAAAAAAGGGCGTCTGCATGAAATTATTAGTAAAGTTCTTCGTTAAGAGCGGAATTTTTTTTAGTTCTTTGTTGCCACGAAAAGTTTTACGCCTGTCCGGATCGTGGATTGGTTTTCTGTGGTTTGATCTTTTTGGTTTTCGAAAAAAAATCGTTTTAGACAATTTGAAAATAGCTTTTCCCGAGTGGACAGAAGAACAGCGCAAAGCTGTGGGTCGAGAATCTGTTTATCAGCTGGGTTACAATTTTGGAGAGTTCTTTTTCATTCCTTCGATGAACCGGAAGTGGGTCGAAAAAAATGTGATCTTTGAGGGCTGGGAAAACGTTGAAAAAGCCCGCGCCGGTGGCAAAGGAATGTTTTTCCTGACCTTGCATTTGGGCAACGGGGACTTGGCTGCAAATGCCATTGCCTTAAATGGGCAAGAAATCTGCATTATCACCAAAAAATTCAAGACTCAGTGGTTTAATGATCTGTGGTTTTCGGTGCGTGGCGCTCAGGGGGTAAAATACATCGATGCCCACGGTCCGAGCAACGCCTTCGATATTTTAAAAGCTTTGAAAAGAAACGAAGCTCTCGTTTTTGTTTTAGATCAGTACATGGGTAAGCCATTTGGGGTGGCGACGACATTCTTTGGTAAGAGAACGGGCACAGCCTATGGTCTGGCTTTATTTGCCCAAAAGACAAAGGCTCCGGTTTTGCCTATCTATACCTATGAGGGGAAAGACGGGAAAGTTCATGTGGTTGTTGAACCAGCTATGGACTTAGCCCAGTCTCTGGTCGAAGATAAGGATCAAACGACGGCGAATCTGACCCAAAAATTTAGTGATAAGTTAGAGTCGATCGTTAGAAAGCACCCAGAACAGTGGATGTGGGTGCACCGACGCTGGAAGGATTTTTAGTGAACAAGCACTCTCATCTTGGTTATATCATCACCGCGTTTCTTGTTTTAACGTCGTGTTCAACGTCATTTCTGAAGTATGAAAAAGAAGATCAACTAAAGCAAATTGATGAGTTTGATAAAGCCGTTAAAATCGAAAAGCCTGCGGAAACTCCAGTTCCTGCCGCGACGCCATCTGCGGCTGTAAGCACGGCGGCAACCCCGGCTCCTGCGGTGGTGGTCAAAGAGACGACTTCAAAGGTTTCCAAGGCAAAACCTGCAGTTCAAGAAGCAAAGACGAAAACGAAGGGCGGTAAGGCGGTTGCTGCGGCTCAGACTCGTCGTCAACCCGACATTGAGGACGATGCAGGATTTAATGGTCGTCGTCCGCTGGTAGATCCCTTCCGTGTTGGGGAAGAAGTTTCTCACGATGTGAATTATTTTAAAGTTTCTGCCGGGGAATTGCATTTCCGGGTGAATCCGTTTGTCACCGTAAATGGGCGTAAAGCTTATAATCTGGGAATGTTTATTAAGACATCCTCACTGTTTTCTTCGTTTTATAGCGTCGAAGATAATGTCGATATTTTCATGGACTATGAAACGGTGACACCGACAGTGTATGAACTGCACGTGAAAGAATCCGGCCAGTTGCGTGAAGCAAAAATGTTATTTGATAACGTTAAAAACATTGCGACTTTCTGGGAAAAGAAAGTCACTAAAGAGCACGGGGCCGAAGAAAAGAAACAGCAGTGGGAAATTCAGGCCTATGCACAGAATGTCTATAGTGCTGTGTTTTACATGCGCATGTTCCAATGGGAAGTTGGCAAAGAGTACGCATTTCATGTGGCCAACGATAATGAAAACCTGGTGTTTTCGGGAAAAGCCCTTCGTAAAGAAATTCTAGAAACGAAATTGGGTCCGATGAAAGCCATCGTTATGCAACCCAATATCGTTTTAAAAGGGAAGTTTAAACCTATTGGGGAAAATCTGATTTGGTTATCTGATGATGAGCACAAGTATATTCTGCGAATTGAAGCCAAAATCAAAATTGGTACTTTGGTATCTGAAGTCGTTTCCATCAAACCAGGAAAACCCTAACGGCCTTGGCTAGCGACGACGTTGTTGATCGTTAGCCAGTCTTTGCATTGCCAGGGTCTCAATTTCTTTCGCGAGCAAAAGATTCTGCGAAAGCATCTTGTAAAAATCATTCTGATGGATTTCCAGAAGGATACATTCCCGTTGTGTCGTAGCGGATGCCGTGCGGACTCCGCCGCTGGCTAATAAAGATATCTCGCCGAAACAGGCACCTTGATTCATCACATTGATAGTTTGCCCATTTTTACCAATGACGACGGACCCTTGCACGATGATGTAACAGGTGTTCCCGGCTTGACCTTCTTGAAAAAGCACCTGGTTGGCCGTTGTCTGACAAAGCTTCCCGGTGAAGATCAAAGAATCAAGGCTATCTGTTGGCAAGTCTTTGAAAAATGCAGACGACAGCAGTGCTTGCATGACCCAAAAGCGATGTTGCAGACTCTGGGCTTTGTCGGACTTTATCAGCTGATCAAATTCCGGCAAATGGCGAATACGGAGGACCTCGGAAGGGGCTGTCGTGATCACATCAGCATTGCGTGGCTGGTTCAACAAGAACCCACGCTCCCCAAATAAAGTTCCCGAACCTAGGGTTGCGACCAGTTGGCGGCGTGACTCAGAGTTCACTTTGTAAATCGAAGCAGCGCCTTTTAAAAGAACAAACATGTCTCGTGACGACGTGCCTGAGTACGTCAGGCGAATATTCGGCGGGACTGAAAATTTCTCAGTATGCTGAAGCAGATGCTGTGCTAAGCGTGGCTCTAATGATCTGAAAAACGGCAGCTCGGCGGGGTTGGGTTTCACCAAAGAGCCTTTTATCGCTTCCAAGGAGCTGAATATCAATGGTGCTTCATTGGTGTTGTGTGTTTTTAGGTATTCAATGATGGAAGAGTTTAAAAGCAATTTTTCGGTAGCAAGAAACTGAATCAGTGCGAACAATTCACGGAAGCTGACCAGCCATCCTTGTCCTAGATAAAATTGGACGAGGTCTTCAATGGAGGTCGTGCCGTTTTTAAGAACTTGTAGATAAGAAAATTGAAGGGGAGTCAGTTCAAAGCTTCCTAGACCTGAGGGCAAATGCACGGTGCCACCATTGGGGTGTGCCGTGGTCTTAAGGGGGCATAGCTGGATCTTTTCTTTTTCAATTTTCACTAGAATCTTATCGGCATTTCAGGGGGAATTTTTTCCTAATCAAAGGTCCTAAATGAGCAACCAGACCGCAAGTATCTGGGCAAGGATATGGGGTGTGCTCTTACAATAGAGAAATGGCGCATATCAATTGTCGATATTTTTCAGGTTATAAGCCCTGTGGGAAGAGCTTGGTTTGTGATTCTTCTTGTCTGTATCAAGACAGTCTTAAAATCTCGATTTTGCTGATTCATTTGGGTGCTCTCGGCGCAGTCGTGCGCAGTACAAGCTTGCTTAAAGCCGTTAAGCGTAAGTATCCCGGGTCTCAGCTAACGTGGGTGACCGATGCGCCGGCTCATCATCTTTTGAAAAATCATCCCGCGATTGACCGAGTGCTCACGACCGCGGAGTCAGACCTATTACAGTTAAGTGCCTTGGAATTTGATGTTGCTTTGGTTATCGACAAGTCTTTGAAGGCCGCTGGTGTTTTAAAAAGAACTCAGGCGGACCAAGTTTTTGGCTTCAACGTGAATCCGCGCAGTGGGGCGATTGTCCCAGCGACGGATGCGGCAGAAGAACTGTGGAATTTGGGACTTGATAATCATCAGAAGTTTTTTGTAAATAAAAAACCGGAAACCCAGTTGATGACCGAAGCTCTTGAATTGGGTCCATTTAAAAGAGACGAATACTGGTTGCCTTTGTCGCCAGACGAAGAAAAGTTAGCTCAATCGCGCAAAATGCAATGGCTCGGTGAAGATAAGAACTTTGTCATTGGCCTGAATACAGGTTGCAGTAACGTCATTGCACACAAGAAATTAACCATCGAATATCATCGGCTGATGATCCAAAAGTTAGCGGAAAGACATCCGTCGGCGCGAATTGTTTTGCTAGGTGGCCCAGAGGATACTGAGCGTAATAAGAGAATTTCTTACGGTTTGCCTGTTGTACCAACCGCAACCGAGTCCGGATTGAGAGACGGGTTGGTTAGTGTCGCGGCCTGCGATATTGTTGTTACTGGAGACAGTCTCGGGATGCATATGGCCATATCACAGCGCAAACAAGTGGTAGCCTGGTTTGGTCCAACGTGTGCCCACGAAATCGATCTTTATGACAGAGGTGTCTCGGTTCTGACGAAAAGTCCCTGCAGTCCTTGCTGGAAGAGAGCTTGTGAAAAAAGCATAATGTGCTACGATCAGGTCTCTTTGGAGGAGATCCTTAATGCCGTTGAATCTTGTCGTACAAACAGCCTTTCTGGGGGATCTGCTTTTATCGATTCCGCTATTGAAACGCTGTCGGCAGACTTGGCCTAATCATCAATTAGCATTGGTTTGTCGCAAAGGTTTCGGCGATTTTTTCCTAAAGACAAAGCTTGTCGATCACGTCTTTGAAATAAAAAAAGGTGATGCCGAAACTTATAAAAAAATAATTTCGGATCTGGCAAAGTTCGACGTTGATTATTTGATCTCTCCGCATGAATCGATGCGAACGGTTTTTTTCTGTCACCAAATCAAGGCGCAACATAAAATCAGCTTTAAAAACTTATGGAATTTTTGGGCCTTTGATCAGCGGGCAAAAAAACCGCTTCAGCTTCCGGATCCGATCCGTCAGATGAGTTTATTATCTCTTGTGGATAAAGACTTAGGCGAAAAGATCTCCCACTATCAAAATACCGAACGACCTTTTGAAGCTGGGAAACACGGCAAGCTTTCGGATCCCCCTTCATGGGCTTCTATGACTTTGCGAACTCAGGTTTTGGCTCTGACAGATATCTATGCCTCTTTAAAGGATCGCTATGATCTTAAGGCTGTGGATGAGGGCCGTGCTGTGTTGCTATTTCCTGGCAGCGTCTGGGCGACGAAGCGCTGGACTGTTGAAGGATTTGCCAACGTCGGTAGGTCTTTGCAGGAAAACGGCTATCAGGTTTATGTTATGGGTGGTCCCGGTGAAGAGGTTCTTGCCGATCAGGTGGCCTCACAAATTCCCAACTCTATTTGCATCGCAGGTAAGACCGCAATCATAGAATCGGCTCAGATCATCGTCCGTGCACGTTTAGTGGTGGGTAATGACAGCGCTTCAACTCATTTAGCGGCGATGTGCGAGACACCTTTGATCGCAGTGTTTGGTCCGACAGTTCTAGAGTTTGGTTTTCGCCCGTGGTCAGATCAAAGTTACGTGGCTCAAAGAGAGAAGTTGGCGTGTCGTCCCTGCGGGAAGCATGGACACAAGGTCTGTCCGATAAAGACTCATGTGTGTATGAAGAACCTGCCACCAGAGCAGGTCCTTCAAGCAGCGGACTTTATTCTTCGCTCGTAAAGTCTTTGACGTTAATTCCGTATTTACGAATTTTACGCAGCAAAGTGTTTTTAGGAATATTTGCCTGAGCCACAGTTTGATTGATTTTACCGTGGTTCACTTTCAAAGCACTGACGATAAATTCCTTTTCCATACCTTCTTTAAAGGCATCGAAATCCAGAGGGCCCGAATAGCCAACGCTGGCTGTTTTTTCCGCAGTCGCTTTAGGTGTAAGTTTCAAAGATTCTGGTAAAGCATCGATCGTGATTTGATTTGAATTTTCAACGATGAAAGATCTTTCAATCACGTTTTCAAGTTCACGAATATTCCCAGGCCAACGATAAGACTTTAGCATTTCCAAAGCATCAGTGGTGATGCCCGTGATCGTGCTGCCATGTTGGCGAGAGAATTTTTTAATAAAGTGCTGTGCTAAAGCTTCAATATCATCCGAACGATCACGCAACGGTGGCAAGAAGATTGGCATCACATTTAGACGATAGAACAAGTCTTCGCGGAAGGTGCCATCGGCCATCATTTTTTCAAGGTTGCGATTGGTTGCGGCGATGATTCTGGTTGTCGTTTTAACTTCGCGATTTCCACCCACCGGCGTGAATTTCTTTTCTTGAAGAACGCGCAAAAGTTTTACCTGCATGTCCGGGCGCAGTTCGCCGATTTCATCTAGGAACAGTGTTCCATTGTTGGCCATCTGAAACTTACCGATTTTTCTTTCGATAGCTCCAGTGAAGGCTCCTTTTTCGTGACCAAATAATTCACTTTCCATCAAGTTTTCAGGAATAGCGCCGCAATTAATAGCGACAAAACTGCCTGATTTGCGAGGGGAATTGAAATGGATGGCGCGGGCAACCAGTTCTTTACCGGTTCCATTTTCTCCACGGATCAACACTGTCGTGTCGACTTTGCAGAGCTTGTAGATCAGACCGAAGACTTCTTTCATCTTGTGAGAGCTGCCAACGAATTCACTTTCGACGTCGTCATCAAAAATCGGATTTGAAAGGGCTAAGCTGGATACCAGGTCTCGGGCTTCCAAGCTTTTGCGTACTATCTCTGTCAATTGTTGTGGATTGACTGGCTTTTCAACATAGTCGTAGGCGCCTTCTTTGATGGCTAGCACGGCATCGTGCAAGTTAGAATGCGCCGTCATCAAAACTACAAAAGTGCGGGGGTCATGCTCTTTGATGGCGCTTAGAGCTTCAAGGCCGTTCATTTCCGGCATCTTAACGTCCATCAAAACCAGATCCCAGCTTTGCTTTTGCACTTTTTCAAGCGCTTCTTTGCCCGTAGCCGCTTCATCGATCGTGAAATCAATTTCAGGCATGGTGGATTTTAAGATTGAGATGACCGAACGACGAAGCTCGGCTTCGTCATCTACAATCAGGGTGTGGAGTTTATTAGTCATAGAATCTCCTCAGTTTCATTTTCAGATTCAAGTGGGAGGGTGAAAGAGACAACGGTGCCGGAACCCACTTTACTTTCCATGGCGACTTTACCACCATGCAGTTCAATAAAATATTTAACTAGGTACAGACCCAAGCCTGTGCCTTTTGTTTTTAAGTCTTGGTCGCTTCCGCGAGTGAATTTACCCCAGACCTTATCCATGTCTTCGGGCTTAATACCATCCCCAGTGTCTTTGACCAGCACATGAACATCTTCGTCCGTTTCATGAGAGATCACTTCGATAAAACCACCAGAGGGCGTGTATTTAATCGCATTCTCAATCAAATTGATAACCACTTCTTTAATCAGAGTCGTATCAAATTCGACAGAAAACATGGGCTCCAAGGACGTTTGGATTTGAATGCTTTTTTCTCGCGCCAGGGGGCGCAAGGCGATCAGAGCTTCTTCAATGACTTCATTGATGTCAGCAACCTCTTTGCGAATTTTAAAATCACGAGACTCAACACGCAGGACTTTCAGAATGCTCTGAATATAGCGATTGAGCTCATCACCAAAGGTACGCAAAGAGCGTAGATCCGTTTGCATTTCTTCGTCTTGGTGTTGCGTGAGCAAGCGATCCACGATGGCTTGGATTTTTGCGATCGGCGTTTTCAAATCGTGGGAAATAAGGCTGACGAAATTATTTTTCAATTGTTCTAGTTCAGCTAGATACTGTTGCTCTTGTTGGAGTGCAAAGTTACGGCGTTCGATCTTCGTCGCCTGATAGCCGATGAAAATAGTCCAAGTCGTAGCCAGCAGCACAAAAGGAGCCAGAGCGGGGGTCCAGAAATAAAAACTATCAAAGATCCACGCCGATAGCGCCGCTAAAAGGGTCGCAATCCAGAGTATAAAGAACAGCGCCACGGACTGCGGATAGGTCGTGATAATAAAAACTGCAAATCCCATCAGGATCAGGAAGCCAATGGCATACCAGCCGAAGTTAAGACGCTGGATCCACTTATTCCCCAAGGTGGTGTCTGTGATGTGCGCCAGAATTTCTGTACGCGATAAAGTTCCCAGGGGGGTTAGGTAAACCGGAGATGCGGAAGTTTCCGCACCGATCAGGATGATTTTATCGGTGAAGGTATTTGCCGGTAGTTCATCGTAAAGAATTTCGCTCAGATTGTACGTGGCAAAGACGTGGCTAGAACCTCGGAAGTTAATCGGGAGGCCCGCCTGGGACGTGGGGAAGTTAATGCCGGTGATTTTTTCTACCAAGTGAGGCATTTCGGAACGTTGTGGGAAGACACGACGAACAACCCCATCTTCATCGCGGCGAAGTTCATTGGATCCCAAATTGCTGCGTTCGCGGTTGGTAAAAACGGGAGTCAGGACACGCTCCAGAGAGTTCGTCGTCGAGGCCCAGACAACGCGGGGATCCGCAAACAAGGCTTGTTCTGAAGGAGATAGATGAACGGTGCCGATATTATCGCCTAAATAGAGCGTCACACCCAGAGACCGAGGGTTTTGCTTTAGGACTTTTGATAAAAGGTCCGTCCAGATTTTCTTGTTCCAGAAAAAGCTATCCGTGATGTCTGTGGCTTCAGAGATTTCCATCGGCGCATTGGAGCGCTCGTTATAAACTCCGGCAAAGTCGGATTGGCGAATCGTGATAATGACGACCTGTTTTGAAACCTTTTGGTCTCCACGCAGTTGGAAGCGTTGGTCATAGGAGGTCGTTTCGTCAGTAGACAAAGCAAGGCAGCCCACAGCCCAACATAAAAGGCAGCGAAGCCAAAAACCTCGACTGCGGGAGAAGAACCTCAGCAGGACCTCTCCGCGATATAATAACTGTTGAAATGAGCCTTTTTGCACGCGTCGCAACATAGCAAATTTATTAAAAATATCAACTATTAAAAGCCCTTACCGCCGAGCGCGGAAAGGGGTATATTGAAAAATATGCATATCTATCAAGGCGTAGGACAGCTGCCAGCTCCTTTAGAGGCTTCTGTCGTCACAATAGGGAATTTTGACGGTGTTCATTTGGGACATCAACAGCTTATCGACAACGTGACCCGTGAGGCGCGGTATTTTGGTGTGCCTTCGGTGGTGTATACTTTCCACCCTCATCCGGTCAAAGTTTTGCATCCTGAACGAGCGACAGAACGCATGTTTGATTTGCGCGATCAGCAGGAACAGTTTGAAAGCCGTGGAGTTGAAAATGTCATTATTGAGCATTTCACCACGGACTTTGCGAAGGTCACTCCGAGTGAGTTTTTAAACGACTATGTGGTTAAAAAATTGAACCCAAAAACCTTGGTCGTCGGCCATGATTTCAGTTTTGGCGCGGACCGAGCGGGAAACATTCCATATTTGGAAAATTTCTGCCGCGAAAAGGGCATTCGTTTGATTATCATTCCGCCTTTTCAATTGCAGGGGCAGGTGGTTTCGTCCACACGAATCCGTGAGGCGCTTAAGCAAGGGTTGGTCGAAAAAGCCAATGAACTTTTAGGTCGTCAGTACTACCTGCGTGGGAATGTCGAAAAAGGTTTCCAGCGGGGGCGTACTATTGGTGTGCCGACGGCGAATGTGCATCCTGACGTTGAGTTTGTACCGCGTAAAGGAGTCTATTTTACGCTGACAAATTTTGGAGGTCATTTACGTCCTTCGATCACAAATATCGGTGTGAATCCCACGTTTCATCAAGATAAGAAAAGTCCCGTGAAAGTGGAAACTCACATCTTTGATCTGGATGCGCAATTGTATGGCGTGGAAGTGGAAGTTTATTTGCTGCACTTTGAGCGCGAAGAAATGAAGTTTTCTGGAATTGAAGAATTAAAAAAACAAATTCATAGCGATATTTTAGCAGCGAGAAAGTTTTTTGATGAGCGCAAAAAAAATTCTGGAGTTTAATGCCTCCGGCCCGGGAGCTGTCTTAAAAGTTTTACAAGCATTGCTCGGAGATAAGCCGGGTGCTTTTGAAGTTCTTCATCACCAGAATTACTCTGCAGATTTGTTAGATGATGCAAGTCTGGCATTATTTTCCTTTGCAGAGGCGCAAAAACTTCTGCCGCAGTTGCCGACCTTGCCGCCGATGGCCAAGAGTCTACAGTGTTTTGATGCTTTTTCTCCTGAAGAGGGGAAATGGTATCCGCGACTTTTTTTGTACGAAGCTTTGCGCAGTGTTTTGGTTGAAAGTGCCCGAGATTTGGATAATCGCTCTCCAGCCTTTGTTGTGGGAGAAGGTGCTGAGCTTCGAGTTGTGTCCTCCGTCTGTGCTCTTTTAGGGTTTGCGGAAGTCTACTTGATTGGGGAAAACTCAGAAGTCCTAGCGGAAGACGTAAGAATTCTTTCGCGAGGCTACTTTGGAGTAAAATTTAAAGTTTTGCCAGTGGAAGAGTTAACGATTCAACCAGTCAGTGGCAGTCTGATGATTAACACCGTCAATATGAATCAGCATGAGAACTTGCTGAGTGATCTTTCGTATTTTAATTTTTTAAAAAGCACGGGCTATGTTTTGGATTGTTATCTGGGGCATCTGCAAAGTCCTTTGCTTGAAGAGGCAGAAAAAGCGGGGCTTCGAGTTTTGCAGCCCGCTTCGGTGTTGCAGTCTTTGGTCGAGCTCTGTTTGGACAAGATAGGAATGTCTGAAATGTATTCCCCTGTGGAGTTACAGAGCCTGATTGTGAAAATCTCAAAAGAAATCTCTTCTTCGGTCTAGTTACAAAAATTGGCACCCTGGGTTAAAGTAGTATCCGGGGAGCCACAATGTCTTCACTCAAAATCGGGGAAATATTAGTCAAACAAGGTTTATTAAAACCTGATCAATTGGCTATTGCTGTTGAAGAGCAAAAAAAATCAGGTGCAAAACTGACGGGCACGATTATTCAGCTTGGTTATCTGAAAGAAAACCAAATCTTACGTGCCATGGAAAAGAGCTTTGCTGTCCCGGGAGTCGAGGTTAGCACCTTTGAAATAGATCCCGCAGTAATCGCTATGATTCCTCGTGATGTCTGCGAGCGAAATCAGCTGATTCCTCTTCAAAAGGCGGGAACCACGCTGGTCGTGGCTTTCGCTGATCCAAGTAATATCATGGTGAAGGAAGACTTGCGCTTTATCACGCGCTGTCGAATTCAGGCCGTCGTTGGCACAGAAGTGGCGATCGCGGCAAGTATTGAAAAGTATTACGGTGGCGCGATTAGCACCAAGAACCTCAATGCGATGGAAAGTTTGGATGAGGAATATCTCGCCAACGCTCCAACTGCCGAAGTTATCGACTCTGACATGGGAACGGAAGATGCTCCCATTGTTAAGTTCGTGAATTCTATTTTGGGTGATGCGATCCGTAAAAGAGTTTCTGATATTCACTTTGAACCTTATGAAAAACGCTACCGTGTACGCTTTCGTATCGACGGTAATTTAGTTGAAGCAACCGCCCCACCGCAAGGTACAGGGGCTGCGATCGCATCACGTATTAAGATCATGTCAAAACTCGACATCGCCGAAAAACGTCGTCCTCAGGATGGTCGCTTGAAAGTGCGCACCACTAAAGGGAAAGAGATGGATTTTCGTGTGAGCGTTCTGCCCACGATGTGGGGCGAAAAAGTTGTTTTGCGTTTATTGGATAAATCCAACTTGCAGCTTGATATGACCAAGCTCGGTTTTGAAGAAGATGACTTAAAGCTCTTTAAGTCAAATATTCACATGCCGCAGGGAATGGTTTTGATCACGGGTCCAACGGGATCTGGTAAGACCACGACGATCTATTCTGCCTTAGCTGATCTCAATCAACCAGACGTGAATATTTCCACAGCGGAAGATCCAGTGGAGTTCAATCTTGAAGGTATTAATCAAGTTCAGATGAACAATGATATTGATTTAAACTTTTCAAGTGCGTTGAAGTCGTTTCTTCGTCAAGATCCAGACATCGTCATGGTCGGGGAGATTCGTGACTTGGAAACTGCAGAGATCGCTTTTAAAGCGGCCTCCACAGGTCACTTGGTTGTAAGTACTTTGCATACCAACGATGCGCCTTCGACAGTCATTCGTCTGACAGAGATGGGCGTCGCTTCTTATATTATTACTTCGACGGTGAACCTTATCGTCGCGCAACGTCTGGTCGGAAAAGTTTGTGAATCTTGTAAGGCTCCCGTTGAGGTGCCAGCGCAAACGCTATTGAATCTGGGTGTTCCCCAAAATGAAGTTCCGGACTACAAGCTCTTTCGCGGAAGAGGCTGTGCAAACTGCAACAACACGGGGATTAAGGGTCGTTTGGCCATTTATGAGTTGTTGAGTATGACGGAAAAAATGAAGGAAGCCATCTTGAAGGGTGCTTCCACCGGACAGCTTCGTTTTCTTGCTCGCGAACAGGGCATGAGAACTTTGCGTCGGTCCGCTTTGCTGAAACTAAAACGTGGCGTGACAACAATTGAAGAAGTTTTGAATGCATCTGTGAAGGACGTCTAATGAGTTTGACAGAACTTTTATTACAGGCGAAAGCTAAAAAGGCTCAAGAGTTTCTATTCGTCGTTGGCAGCGAGCCTCGAGTTCGTAGTGCTGACGGGTGGGAAAGCTTAAGAACAACTCCAGGGCTCGTCACTGAGTGGAACCTCTTGCAGCAAAGTTTTTTAGATAATCAGCAAAAAGCTGCTCTTGAAACGACGGGTGCAGTTGTGGGTGAAACATCACTCGAGAGCACGCGGATCGGGTTTTCATTTTTCCAACAAGAAAGCACCATGAAAGCTATCATTGATTTGGATCTAGAGGGTGCACGCTTTGAAATGCCTCTGCCTGCATCCTATCTTGATACCTGCTTGCGTATGAAGGGTCTTGTAATCTTGTCCGGCGCGGGTGAATCCGGTCAAACGGGAACTTTGTTTAAAACAATGCAGAAGTTGGGTGATGAAAAATCATTCATGGGCGTGGTGTTTTCGCAAAAAGCATTCCCCCAAACCCGCGAGAATAAAGCGTGCTTCCTTTATCACAATGGCTTGTTTGCCCGTAAAGAAGAGCGTGAGAGTCTTCTGAGCGGCGTTGACATGGTTGTTTACGATGGGGCTTCCGATGACGAAAGTTTTTTGGAAGCAATGTCTTTGGTTGAACGCGGAATTTTTGTGATTTACTCAATGAAAGCACCTTCGCTAACCAACGCTCTTCGTCGTTGTTTGTCAGTGTTGACGGATCGTTATGGGCAGCATGGTTCAGCTCGTCTTGCTGAAGTTCTTACGATGGCCTTGGGTCAGTACTCAATCGCAGGATTGAATTCAGATCGTGTCTTTGCTCATGAGTTGTTGTTGGTGAAACCGCAAATTAGAGAAGCTCTGGAAAAACAAGACATGGCGGCACTTCAAAATGTTCTGTTGAATGCCCCAGAAAATTCTGGAATTTTAACTTTGAATCAATCTCTCTTGCAGCACTTAATTCGTCGTCGCATCGACATGAAGGCGGCCTTTGAAACATCTCGAGAGCCAGATCACCTCGATCAGCTTCTGAAAAAAGTGGGGATCTAGTGGCTAAGTGGCAATACCAAGCGAAGAACGCGGGTGGACAACTTGTTCAAGGTGAAATTGAAGCTGCGAATCAGCAAGAGGCTGTGATTCGCTTGCGGGCGCAGCAATTGATGCCCGTTCGCCTTTCGGCAGGGGCTCGCGCCGCGAAACCTGCAGCGGGCATGTTTGTGGGACGTGTAAAAGGTAAAGACTTACAGATTTTCACGCGTCAGTTTGCCACTCTCATCAACGCAGGTATTCCAGTGGTTGATGCCTTGAAAATTCTTTCTGAAGGGTTGCGCCCGGGTCCTCTGAAGGAGGCCTCGAGTAAAGTGAAAAGCTCCATCGAAGGGGGGCGTCCTTTAGCCGACTCGATGGCGCAGGTTCCGACGGTTTTTGATAAACTGTATGTGAATATGATTCAAGCGGGTGAACAGGCCGGTATTTTGGATGGTATCTTGCAACGTTTGGCCAGCTATATGGAAAAGTCAGAAAAACTTAAAGGCCAAGTAAAAGGCGCTTTGGTTTATCCAGCGGTCATCCTTGTTGTTGCTGCATTGGTTATTGCGGGTATTTTGGTTTTCATCTTGCCTAAGTTTATGGAGTTCTTTAACTCTGCAGGAAAAGAACCACCTGCTTTAACTCAAATGGTGGTTGCCCTTTCGAATTCTTTGATTCACAAGTGGTACTTGTATATCGGTGCCTGCGTCTTTATTCCTATGGCGTTGATTCAGTATTATAGAACGGATGAGGGCCGTGATGCCTTTGACCGTTTATTTTTCCGAGTTCCCGTTTTTGGTGAAGTGATTCAAAAATCTGCCATCGCTCGCTTGACTCGAACTTTGTCGACGCTCTTAGCGTCGGGTGTGGGTTTGATCGAGGCTATTGATATTTCGGCAAAGACGGCAGGTAACGTCGTGATTGAACAGGCATTACTTCGTTGTAAAGAGTCTGTGACATCCGGGAGGACCTTTGCGTCTCCGTTGGCAAAGGAAAAAGTTTTCCCAGAGATGGTCGTACAGATGATTTCTATCGGGGAACAATCTGGTACGATGGATATTATGCTGGGTAAGATTGCCGACTTCTATGAAGATGAAGTTGAAACGGCAGTTAAAGCGATGACCTCTCTTCTTGAGCCACTTATGATGGTCTTCCTGGGTGGGATTATCGCAGTTCTGGTCGTAGCGATGTATCTTCCGATCTTCAATATGGCCGACGTTGTGGGTGGCGGGGGCTAATGCGTTTAAGTTACGCCCTTCAACACAGCAAAAATCAAGGACTGACAATCGAGTTTGCTCGCGTCAGTCTTTTTGTCGTTATTTTGCTGGTCAGTGTGATCTCTTCGTTAACTCAGGGGAGTTTTTATAATTGGTCTGTGATTGGGCCATTCTATGGGGTGCTGACGTTGGCCTTGGGAGTCCATGTTTTATGGGTTTCTATTTGGAGTCAGTTGCTGGAAAAACCGAAGTTGTTGTTCTTCGGTTTTGTTTTAGATGCGCTTTTCATTTCATTGTTGATTTATTTCTTTGGCTTAAATCAGTCGTTGTTTTTGTTTCTGCATTTGGTGAATATCCTGCTGGCGGGGATTGCATGTCGAGGTGTCGGAGCTGTCGCACTGGCCTTGTTCACAAGCATCTTCTTTACGATCGCAGCTTTGTTTTCGCCGGAAATGAAGGCACTTAATTTTTTCTTTTTGTTGGCTCTTAATAATGTGGCCTTTTTCTCGGTTGCGGGGCTTGCGGGCTATCTGAGTGAACAACTGCAAAGTGTTGGTAAGGAACTTAAGAAAACAGGTTTGAGTCTTCGTTCCGCTCAGGAGTTGAATCAGTTTTTGCTAGAGAACATTCCTTCGGGTATGTTGTCCTTTACGGAACAAGGTGAAGTGGTCACTGCGAATAGTTCGGCTTTGTTGATTTTAGACAAACCGTCGGTGACAGGACTTAATTGGTTTCAACTTTTTCCTGAAGCCAAGTCTGAGGGTGAAATTTTTAAATCTGATATTCGTTATCAAGTGAATCCCGAGGACGCACCGAAGATTTTAGGAATGACAATTTCCAAAACCTTCAGCCCTGAAATGCAAGCACCCTTATCGATTGCCTTGTTCGATGATCTGACGAAGGTGCGACAGCTTGAGTATTCCGCACGTCAGAATGAAAAATTGGCGGCGGTGGGTGGTTTGGCTGCGGGTATTGCCCATGAAATTCGCAATCCTCTGGCAGGTATCAGCGGCAGTATTGAGTTGCTTACGCAAACCGTGAATAACGATGACGATCGAAAGTTGATGAAAATTATTTTGCGCGAAATTGATCGTCTGAATAATTTGATCACGGAGTTTTTGGACTATGCACGTCCCGAGACGCCTCCCACGGATCCGGTGGATTTAGGATCCTTGTTGAATGAAGTTTTAGATGGCATCAAGTCTGATGCAAAAGTGCGCCAGGATATAGAGCAGATTCGTGAGTTAGGAGAAAGACTCATAATCCTGGGTCGTCGTGATAAGTTGAAACAAGTATTCTTGAATATTGTTTTGAACTCTTATCAAGCGATGAATGATTCCGCAAAGCCACAGTTGATTGTGAAAGCAATGGTCCAGGATCAGAATGTGCAAATTCGCATTCGCGATACCGGATGCGGAATGAGTGAAGCGACCAGAAAGAAAATGTTTGAACCATTTCACACTACAAAACCCAAAGGCACAGGCCTTGGTCTAGCTGTGACTCACAAAATTTTGGAGGGTCACGGTGCGCAGGTTTTTGTCGAGAGTGAACAGGGTGTGGGGACAGAGTTTATTTTGACTTTCCCTAAAGCTAAATAAAGAATAATATTTGGCACACTTCGACATCGTTTGAAGGGCCATACACAGGACGTGGGAGCGCATAAATGAAGCCGAGAATTCTTGTTGTCGATGACGAAGAATCAATACGCGAGTTTTTAGAAATCATGCTTAAAAAAGAAGGTTATGAAATCACTTTGGCCGAAGACGGGCAAAAGGCGAAAGACCTTCTGAGTAAGAAAACTTTCGATATGATTATTTCGGATCTGCAAATGCCGAACGTAACTGGTATCGAACTATTGAAGTTTGTGAAGGAATCCTATGCGGATACCGTCTTCATGTTGATTACAGCTTTCGGAACAACCGAGACGGCTGTAGAAGCAATGAAAATGGGTGCGTATGATTACTTAACGAAACCATTTAAGATCGACGAAGTTCGTTTGAATATTCAGAACGCCCTTCGCTCACGCAATCTTGAAGTTGAAAATAGAACTCTTAAAAAAGAGCTTGTTAAAGAATACTCCTTCCAAAACATGGTGGGGAATTCCCCGGTTATGCACGCGATCTATGATATGGTTAAGCGTGTGGCTCAAACTCCAACCAACGTTTTGATCACAGGGGAGTCAGGTACCGGTAAAGAAGTTGTGGCGAAAGCTATTCACTACAACGGTCCTTTAAAAGACCGACCTTTTGTAACGGTAAACTGCGGTGCGATTCCTGAAAACTTGATGGAATCCGAAATGTTCGGTCATAAGAAAGGTTCTTTTACTGGGGCCGTGGCTGATAAAGCCGGTCTTTTCGAGGTCGCCGACACCGGCACTTTGTTCTTGGATGAAGTGGGTGAGTTGCCTTTGACGATTCAGGTGAAACTTCTTCGTGCAATTCAAGAGCGCGTGATTCGTCGTGTGGGTGCGACGGAAGATGCAAAAGTTGATGTGCGTATTATCGCTGCGACAAATAGAAATCTTGAAGAGATGGTTGCCAAAGGAACTTTTCGCCAAGACTTGTTCTATCGTTTAAATGTTATCAACATTAGAACCCCTGCTCTTCGTGAACGTCGTGAGGACGTACCTTTATTGGCAAATCACTTCTTGAAGAAATACAACGAGCGCTTAAACAAAAGCATCGGAGCTATCAGCACAGAAGCGATGGAAATCCTTAAAAAGTACGATTACCCAGGTAACGTGCGTGAGCTTGAAAATTTGATCGAGCGCACCGTGGCCTTGGAGGGTGGAGCGACGATTCTTCCAGAATCTTTGCCGCCGATGGTGAATACAACATCAGGTCGCAAGATGGCGTCGTCCAACGAAATTGAGATGGGTGATGATGGGGTGGATTTAGATAAGGTTATGGGGCAAATTGAAAAGGAATTGCTGATCAAAGCTATTCATTCCGCAGGCGGAGTGAAAAAGCGTGCTGCAAAGCTGCTTCATATTTCGTTCCGATCTATGCGTTATCGCATAGAAAAATACAATCTTGGTGTTGTCGGCGACGACGAACTTGACGACGAATAAAATGGC